>NZ_CAWUDM010000097.1:0-21910 GCF_963920855.1 Nostoc sp. CCY0012
GGGAGAAAAACCACCCACAAGGGGCGAGGCTTTAAACCTTATCTTTTGGTAAATATTAGTTTTATTAGTAACACTTAAGTAAGTATCCTAACGCGTTTGCCCCATAAGATGAAATACCAAATATTTAGCTTAATTTTAGCCAAAAATAATCTCACTCCCCGCATCAGTTAAGCGCTAGCAGCTGTTTCGTTATCATATATGTAACAAGCAGAAAATTGTGAGGACGCAATAATGGCTGACAAAAATCGTTCTCAATGGGACTTAGGCAGGTTTATCGAAACCCTAACCTATTTCGAGGTAATTCCTTTCCTTAACTGGGTGCAACAGTTAATCCAAGGTCGTCCTCAAGATCAGCACAATCTACCCAAAGGAGGAAGATACATGGGTGTAATACTAGTTGCGGGTGCAACGGGTGGTGTAGGTAAACGAGTGGTACGGCGACTAGTAGAACAAGGTTACAAAGTCCGGGCGCTGGTGCGAGATATTGAAAAAGCTAGGTCAATTCTTGGTAATGATATTGACTTAGTAGTTGCGGATATTACTAAGCCAGAAACATTAAATTCTGTAGTAATGTCTAACATTCAAGCGGTAATTTGTTGTACAGCAGTGCGTGTGCAGCCAGTAGAAGGAGATACACCCGATAGAGCTAAATATAATCAAGGTATTAAATTTTATCTGCCAGAAATTGTGGGTGACACCCCAGAAAACGTAGAATATCAAGGTGTGAAAAACTTGGTACAGGCTGCGGCCAAATATTTACCTCTAGCGAATGAACAATTAATATTTGATTTCACCAATCCTTCAGCGGAATTAAAAGCGATTTGGGGTGCAGTGGATGATGTGGTTATGGGTGGTGTGAGTTCCAGCAATATGCAATTAGCGGGAAATAAAGCCGTGTTTGCTGGTAACGTTTCCACAGCTAACTCAGGAGGATTTGCTTCGGTAAGAACCAAGAATTTTGAGCCACCTTTTGACTTATCGGGTTATGAAGGTGTCGAATTACGCGTCCAAGGTGACGGACAGCGTTACAAATTATTTTTACGGACAGATACTAAATGGGATGGCGTTGGTTACAGTTATTCTTTTGATACTGTAGCTGATACCTGGATGGATATTCGCATTCCCTTTAGTGAATTGACTCCGGTATTTCGGGCCAAAGTTGTTGCAGATTGTCCCCCAATTGATGTTAATCGGATTTCTTCTTTTCAATTGATGTTGAGTAAGTTTGAATATGACGGGGATTTAAATCCGAAATTTACACCAGGTAATTTTGCCTTACAAGTAGAATCAATTAAAGCTTATGGCGGAGAAAAATTCCCACGATTTGTTCTTGTCAGTTCAGCCGGGGTAACTCGTCCGGGAAGACCGGGAATTAATTTAGATGAAGAACCACCAGCGGTGCGTTTAAATGACCAATTGGGCGGCATTTTAACATGGAAGTTGAAAGGGGAAGATAGTTTAAGAGAAAGTGGTATTCCTTACACAATTATTAGACCTTGTGCATTAACTGAAGAACCAGGTGGTAAAGAATTAATCTTTGAACAAGGTGATAATATTCGAGGAAAAATTAGCCGGGATGATGTGGCGGAACTTTGTGTGCGATCGCTCCATGAATCCCCAGCATCTAATATCACATTAGAAGTAAAATCAAGCGAAAATACTGTAAATTCCATCGATTGGCATCAGCTATTTTCTCAATTACAACCGGATAAATAAATGTAATCAAAAACCTCCGATAAAGGAGTAAATTTCATGTTTCGCAAATTAATTTTTGCTGGGGTTGTGGTCATAATTATTTGGCTGGGTTTATTATCAAATCCAGTCTCATCTCAACAAGTGGAATCCCGTTTTAATAACCTAAAAGCCGACTTTAACCGTGTAGAGGCGCGATTGAGACGAGTTGAGTCGCAACTTAATCAACTGGGTAAATCGCCCTCAGCCAGAACTACACTTACTCCACCGCAGTCAAACAATTCTAGACGTAACTTATCGCAACAAGACCAAATGTTTGATAATTTAGCTACTTTAGTTGTGGAATTAAAACAACAAGTAAATAAATTAGAAGATAGGGTTGCTCAATTAGAATCTTCTCGATAAGAGCTTAATTTTTCGTTGGTAATGAAGGATATTTAAGCCCCTTTCCGCGTCGGAGAGGGGCTGGGGAGAGGTTCATAGACCTCATGTTTATTTAGTTGCTTGATTAAGGGGAGTGTTAAATGAAAGAGAGTTCTATGCCATCAATTACTTACGAAGGCGGATGTCATTGTGGTGCGGTGCGCTTTCGGGTAATTGTGGAAAATCATCAAGTGGAAGATTGTAATTGTTCGATTTGTAGAAAAAAGGGTTTCTTACATTTAATTGTGCCGCGAGAGCAGTTTACTTTACTGCAAGGTGAAGATAATTTGGCAACTTATACGTTTAATACTGGAGTTGCCCAGCATAAGTTTTGTCAGACTTGTGGAATGCATCCTTTTTATATCCCCCGGAGTCATCCCGATGGTGTCGACGTGAATGTGCGTTGTTTAGATGGGGATGTGATGGGAAATTTTGAGATTATACCTTTTGATGGAGCGAATTGGGAAGCGAATATTCACAAGTTGGTTAAGTGAAATACAGATTTTTGAGGACTAAAGTCCTCACTACGAACTTTTATTTTTGATTAAGATTAGGGGTGATGAGTTCATTTCTCTCTTGGCGGAAATATAACTCGTCACCGCCTATCTATCATGCAGGCCACGTTATGGATATGGCGTGCTACTTTTGGTCAATTCTCTAAAAAAGTGACAAAAGATTATTCAACAACTAATTTACCAACCATGCCAGCACCACGGTGGGGTTCGCAGTAGAAGGTGTATTCACCAGCAGGTGCATCTGCGGGAATGGTGGTTGTTTGGGTTTGACCAGGACTCATTAGCAATTGCTTGTGAGACAGTTCTTTGGCTAAATCAGCACTCTTAGCAGGGTTTAAAGCTGCATCAAACACAACGTTATGGGGAGGTACTTTGTTGTTTACCCACTCAATGGTGTCGCCTGGTTTAACTGACAATTTTTTGGGTTCAAATGCCAGCATACCTTTGTCGCTTCCCAATTTTACCTGGAAGGTTTCAGCTGAAGCACTGGGAGTGAAAATAGCAAAGCTGCTAACAACTAAAAGAACTGTTAATACAGCTAAAGTAAAGCGCCGCAAGCTTGCTGAAATCAATTTCATGGCTTTCTCCTAACTAAAGTTTTTATTTTCCCTTTTTCATTTTAGATAAAATCAACGCCAAAGTATGACAATCTGTCGTAGATAAAAAATTTTTTTTTCAATGGCGACTAAATCCATAGCAAAATTTTTGCAATCAGCAAATATTACTAGGATTGCATTACACCCAAAAGATTCTGGGTAAATTCATAAAATTCCCCCAGCCAAATTTTTCTAGACTATGAGTGTATGGTGAGCGATCGCCTAAATCCCATCCCAAAAAAATTCTGAGCCTAAGTCCTGAGTTTTGAGTAATCTGGGGATAAACTTCATCTATCCCAGCACCCAGCACCCAGCACCCAGTACCCAGAAATCAGCATTCAATTAGGAGTTTAGTAATAAATCTTACCACCGCCCCACTTATCGCCCACAATTTTGGGTTGTAGGAGAATATGTCCAGCGATCGCCACTAAATCATCCTCTGTGAGATTTCTCATTTCCGTGAAAATATCTGCACTCTTGATGCTGGGATGTAATTCAGAAATTTCCTCTTCCCCGTCATAGGTGGTGGGATTTTTCATGTAATCTACCAAACCTACAATATTATTCCGGTTTGGTGATGCTAAAGCCAGCGCTTCTGGTTCTAATCCCACGTTTTGGTTAGTCTTGGTAATGCCTCCAGCATGACATTGGGCGCAAGCGTATTGAAATAAACGTTTGCCTTCTTTGACTTGTTTTAGGCTGAGTACAACGTTATCACCCTGAGCATTTAATGGCACTGTTCGGATAGCTTCGTCCAGTTCCACTGCTGTCGCGCCACCGACCATTAACTGAAACGTCAGCAAAACGGTAGCAACAACAACGCCAATTAGTCTTCTAAACATGTTTCCCCTTAAAGATTTTGACGCTCAACACAGCTAATAAAGCGATACTCAATCTCCATGTTGTCCAGACTAATAGCTGGTTCTTTGCCATTAGCCAATTAGCTAAAGTCCGAAATAGGATCTCTGGTAATTTAGGCCTCACCCACCGAGTTCCTAGTTACCTTTGGGCGTATTCCCGACAAAATTTGGAAAATCATTGCCTTTATATCCTCTAACGCCAAACGGGTCTTTTGGTGTTTATCGGCAATTACCAGTTGTTTAGGCAGAGAAAACAATCTTTCTACAGGGACACTGTAGTCTGCTGCTATCTCTGCAATCAGTAGGTCTGCAAAACCCATAACACTTGTTAACTGAACAGATGAGAGATTAAGTCGCTGTAATACCAATATCATGTTCAGAGCGCAATTTGTCGCCGAAAATACTGTTGCTTCTCAACTGGGGATCAAGGGTCAATAAGTCAATAAAAATAGATATTAATTAACGTGGAGACTAGGGAACCCCTACGGGGAAGTGAACAAGCAGGGGGGCAGGGGGGAAAGACTTCGCATTAGTACCAAAATCTTTGTTTTTCATCTCCCCGTCTCCCCTCATTTCCCTCATCTACCACTCCTAACCCTTCCCCCCGGTAAAAGTTGCACCTTGAATAAAGTAGCGGTTGAAAAAAGCATAAATTCCTAAAGCTGGCAGAGTGAACATCATAGAAGCAGCCATAATATAGTTCCAATAGCTGATATATTGCCCTTTGAAGCTGTTCAGCCCTAGGGGGAGGGTAAACATTTCTGGGTCAAACAAAATAACTATGGGGAGCAAAAAATTATTCCAACTACCCATGAACACAAAAACCGCCTGGGCTGCTAAGGCTGGTTTCGCTAGGGGTAAGACAATATGCCGAAATATCCCTACAGTATTTAAACCATCTAGTTGACCGGCTTCTTCCAGTTCCTTGGGAAAATTCACAAAGAATTGCCGCATCATAAAAATAAATGTGGCATTCACCATACCAGGAACAATCATCCCTTGGTAAGAATTTAGCCAGCCTATAGCTTTCAAAATCAAAAAAGTGGGAATCAAGGTGATTTGTGCGGGGACTGCTAAAAGCGCCAAAATTAGGAAAAACCAAAAGTGTTTGCCCACAAAATTCAGTCGGGCTAAGGCATATCCCGCCATTGAATTAAATAGTAAATTTAATAACGTCACACTGACAGCAATTACCACACTATTTAAAACCCACCGCCAAAATAGAGGTTCCTGTATAAAGATTTGCCTGTAATTATCCAGGGTGAAATTCTGGGGAAAAAAATTTAATTCCCCGCTGATAATTTCCGAAAGTGGCTTAAAGGATGCGGAAGCTGCCCACAAAAAGGGAATGAGAGTGAGAATTGCATACAGTGTTAAAATTATGTATAACAGCACTTTTAGCCAAGGAAAGCGAGAAGTTCGCATCATATTTTTTCGCCTCCAAAAATTCGCCGTTGAATCAAAGTTACAGCAATAATTATCGCTGCCAGCAAAAAGGCGATCGCAGCAGCATATCCCATCTGTAAGTTACGAAATACAGCTTGGTATATCAGTAAAACTACGGTTAAAGTGGCATTATTGGGCCCACCAGTACCACCAGAGAAAATATAAGACTGGTCAAACAGTTGAAATGTACCAATTATGCCAACAGCCAGCACAAAAAACGTCACAGGTTTGAGCAAAGGAATAGTAATGTAAATAAACTGTTGCCACCAATTTGCCCCATCAAGTTCTGCCGCCTCGTAAAGCTTTTGGGGAATATCCTGCAACGCTGCTAAGTAAATCACCATATAAAACGGTGCAGTTGACCAAATATTCATAATCATGATGCCTTTGAGGGCAACGGATGGGTCACCTAACCAGTTATAGGTAGGTAGCCCGATAAACGCGAGAACATGGTTTAATAATCCATCAGTGTTATAAATCCACATAAATATCAGGGTTAGCACCGCTGAAGATGTCACCGTGGGTAAAAAGAAGAGAATCCGCCATGAGTTTTTACCACGAATCCCAGAATTGAGAGTTACAGCCAGCAATAAAGCCAGAATTGTTTGCGTAGGCACAACAATTGCCACATATTCTGCCGTATTTCGTAAAGCAATCCCCACACGTCCGTCTTCAAACAAGCGTGTGAAATTACGCCAGCCAATGAACTCGTACTCAATACTGCCTAAAAGCTGGACTTTATGCAAAGAGAGAAAAACCGCGTAGAAAATTGGCAGGATTACAAAACACCCCAAAACCAAAATTGTGGGCATCATGAACATATACCCAGCTAGGTTTTCAGTGAGATTTCCTCCCCGGTTAATTCGTCGTCTGAGAATTGGCAACACAAATACCTCCGCCTCATCTGCAAATTCGGATAGCGATGAGTGGTCTATGATTATTAATCCTAGCGGCTAGCAGAAAAACAGCGACATGATCAGGCGATCGCTCTTTATTGCTATGGTGGGAAATAAGTATTTCTTATTTGAACGTCGCAAAAACCCTTTAAAACCCTCCTTCCCTTGTGTCCTTTGTGTCCTTTGCGGTTTGTTTTTTATTCTTGTAATCCTCTCTACCCAAGCAAATACTGTATCTGTAGAAATTTCCCAAAATCCTCTTACGTAGTGAGAAAAAAAACTACCAGTATCATGCTGAGAGTAACAGCAAACAATAAAGCATATTCCAAGCGACGACTTAAATATCCCACAGCAGCAATCAAACTGATAAACAAAATAGTAATACCAACATACTGTTCGCGTTCCCAACCTTTAGCAATTAGTGGATCTGGGGAATTTGGACTAGGAGTGTTAACTTGTTGCACTGTGCTATAGGATGATTGTTGTCCTGAGTTATTCTGATATTTAATCTGCATAAAATAGCTAAAAAAATGAAATTACGAACCTACGAAATCGGTGATACCGCAGAAATAATAGACTTGTTCTACAATACTGTTCATGAAGTAAATATTCGTGATTATACCAAAGAACAAATTGATGCTTGGGCGCCAGTAGAGATGGATATCGAAGTTTGGATAAACAGCTTAAAAACTAAGTTTACTTATGTAGTAGAAAACAATGGTAAAATTGTCGGTTTTGGTGAACTAGAAGCCAATGGACATATTGACAAATTTTTTTGCCATAAAGATTTTCAAGGGCAAGGCATTGGCACGATGATTCTTGAACAAATTGAATCAAAAGCTAGAAGTTTAGGTATTAAAAGACTATTCGTAGAAGCTAGCATTACCGCTAAACCTTTTTTTGCTAACAAAAACTTTCTGCTGGTAACAGAGCAAGAAGTAGAACGTAGAGGTCAAAAGTTGATAAATTTCGTCATGGAGAAATTCATAAATAATTGTTAAGTGATTTTATGAAAATAAAATCACTTACAATCATGGCAAAAAAGCATAAATTTTCCATCTCACCTATTTCAGTAATATTTTTAAATATAAATACACTATAAATAAACTTTGGTTTTATATACCCTAAGAAATAAATGCTAATTATTCCATTAGAAAGAAGTTATTATACATTCTACTTTCTACAGTAAACCCAGTAAGAGAGATTTAAAGCTCTCGACTGTCTGGCGACATACCAATTTAATTAATGATTGCGATCAGCGGAAAAACATCTTCTGTTGCATATAGGACTTACGCAACTGGCATATTATTTTAAGTTTGTAGTGAGGACTTTAGTCCTCAAGATAAGGGCTGTTCGCGCAGCACCTAGCCCTGGCGATTAGAAAAGAGCCTCCGGCACGCTGGCGCGTTAGCGGAGCTTTCGCTTTAGCGATACGCGGCTATACAAACTAAGTCCGCCTACGCGGACTAACGGAACAAGGGTTTTGTCTGTATAGCCGTGACTTCCAGTCGCCTGGTGCAAGATGTCGATTATGCAAATAAATTCTGACTAGGGAACATTACAGTACCCCTAACTATTTTCCACATTCTTTTTTTAATTGGTATGAAATGTATTTTGCCAATTGTTACGTAATCGATTCTGGGAAAATAGCAAAATTTAACGAAAAAAGAATAATTAAACCAAAAACTGCCGAATTTGATCAAGTACCTATATTTTGATTTAGGAAAACCACTATGACCACACAGGAGCAACTACATCAATGGCATGAACTAGCACAACAGTTGCGTGTTGATAGTATTCGCGCTACGACCATTGCAGGTTCGGGTCATCCTACCTCATCCATGTCCCCAGCTGATTTAATGGCAATTTTACTCTCTAAATATCTCAGCTACGACTTCGACAATCCACATAATCCTCATAACGATCGCCTGATTTTCTCGAAAGGTCATGCAGCACCGCTACTGTATAGTATGTACAAAGCAGCCGGAGTCATCAGTGATGATGAATTACTTGATTTGCGGCATTTTGGTAGTCGCTTAGAAGGTCATCCCACGCCAGCTTTACCTTGGGTAGATGTAGCTACAGGTTCTCTCGGACAAGGATTACCCATTGGTGTAGGAATAGCCTTAGCAGGTAAATATTTAGATCAACTGCCATATCATACGTGGGTGCTGCTGGGTGATAGTGAAACCGCCGAAGGTTCAGTTTGGGAAGCTTTTGACCATGCTGCACACTATACCCTAGATAATTTAATTGCTATTATCGATGTCAATCGCCTCGGTCAACGGGGTCAAACTGAATTGGGTTGGAATACTCAAGCTTATGCTAAACGGGCGATGGCTTTTGGTTGGCAAGCTATTGAAGTTGATGGTCATAATCTCACGGAGATTGATCAAGCATTTAGCGCTGCGCTGACTGTTAACGATCGCCCCACTGTGATCATCGCCCGTACCAAGAAAGGTAAAGGTGTAGCGTCCTTGGAAGATTTAGGTGGATGGCATGGTAAAGCGTTGAAACCTGAAGATGAACAACAGGCGATCGCCGAGTTAGGTGGTGAACGGCAAATTACAATCCAGGTGGATAAACCCGAAGCACAAGGACAACCAGCTACTATCGGTAATGCTCAACCATTACAACTTCCTACCTATAACAAAGGCGCAGAAGTAGCAACACGCCGAGCTTATGGTGATGCTTTAGTAGCATTAGGAGCCGCACAACCAAATGTAATTGTTCTAGATGCAGAAGTCAGTAATTCCACGTATGCCGAAGATTTCGCCGAAGCCTATCCAGAGCGCTACTTTGAAATGTACATTGCTGAACAACAAATGGTAGCCGCCGCCGTGGGCTTGCAGGTAAGAGGATACAAACCCTTCGCTTCTACCTTCGCTGCTTTCTTAACCCGTGCCTACGATTTTGTGAGGATGGCGGCCGTATCTCGCGCCAACATTAAATTAGTAGGTTCCCATGCTGGCGTATCCATCGGTCAAGATGGCCCTTCACAGATGGCATTGGAAGACTTAGCAGCATTTCAGGCGGTATGGAGTAGTACTGTGCTGTATCCCAGTGATGCCAATCAAACAGCTAAATTAGTTGCCCAAATGTGCGATCGCAATGGCATTGTTTACCTCCGCACGACACGGGAAAAAACACCTGTAATTTATGGTCATGAAGAAGAATTTCCCATTGGTGGTAGCAAAATCATTCACAGTTCCGACCGTGATCAAGCCACAGTAATTGGTGCAGGTATTACCTTACATGAAGCCATTAAAGCTTATGACAGACTAAAAAACGAAGGCATCACAATCCGCGTTATCGATGCTTACTCAGTCAAACCCATTGATGTGCAGACACTACATCAAGCCGCACGGGATACCAAAGGTAATTTAGTCGTTGTGGAAGACCACTGGATTGAAGGCGGATTAGGTGCTGCGGTGCTAGATGCCTTTGCAGGTAATAGTAATACCCCCATTTATGATGGCCCCCAACTGCGATTAATTAAACTAGCAGTACAAGATATGCCAGGTTCAGGCACACCAGAAGAACTACTGCAAGCTGCCAAAATCGATGCCGATGCCATTGTGGAAGCAGTAAAAATGCAAGTTAGACAGCCAGTAGGAATAAGAGCATAAATGTCTAACTCATTCTTTGGGTAGGAGTTACCAATAAAAGTCATAGCTAACTTAGAAACGACTCATCCCAATTTAATTATCAGGAGTTAAGAAAATGCCAGATAAATATCATACCGGAACCAAAGACGAACATTTCGATCTTGTCAGCGTGCCATATCATGCCCTCCAAAGTGCAGCGTGCTGTGAAACTTATCTTAACGATGCAGAGCAAGCAGGCGATAGCGATCTCACCCAATTTTTCCAAGAAGTCAAAAGCCAAAACCAGAATTTAGCAGAACGAGCCAAGCAGTTATTAGCACAGCGCACTGAGCAGTTGGTGGCACATTAAGTTACTGGGGACTGGGGATTACTTTAGGGACTTCAAACTAAATAAATGTCAAATCACTCGGTAAGCAGGGGAGCAGGGAGCAGGGGGGAGAAAGACAACCTTGCATCCCAGTAAATTGGATAATTTAATTTCTGGAAGTCCCTTAACTCTAACTCTAACCCCTAGCCCCTAGCCTCTTCTCAAAAGGTAGGTCACTTATGAAGAAAGTAGCAATTAATGGCTTAGGTCGAATTGGTAGAGCAGTTTTTAAAATTATCCTCAATACTAGGGAATTAGAACTAGTCGCTATCAATGATTTAATTCCATTAGATAATTTAGTTTACTTGTTAAAATACGACACTATTTATGGCAAGTATGACAAAAAGATAGAAAGCGATAGCCAGAATTTGATAGTGGATGGGAAAAACTATCAGGTATTCAGTGAAAAAGACCCTAATCAACTACCTTGGGAAAAATTAGGGGTTGATATAGTCTTTGAATGTACGGGAATTTTTAATAAAAAACCAGAACTAGAAAAACATTTGCAAGCAGGAGCTAAAAACGTAATTTTATCGGCTCCAACGAAGAGTGAAGATATTAATACAGTTGTTTTTGGTGTTAACCAAACTACAGAGTCAGATCATATTGTTTCCTGTGCCAGTTGTACCACCAATTGCATTACCCCTGTGGTGGAAGTGATGGGCAGAAGAATTGGCATTAAAAAGGCAATCATGACCACAGTTCATGCTTATACTACTACTCAAGAATTAGTGGATGGCCCCCATAAGAAATTTACCAGAGGTAGGGCGGCGGCTGCCAATATCGTACCAACTACTGGTATGACAACGAATGGGGTTATGCTTCTCAAATGGTTCGACAAGCCCAACATATGGCTAGAACCTCTCGCCCTCTGCAAACTGTTTAAATGTACGAACCACAAAGGACGCGAAGGATGCGAAGAAAGATAATTTGTGTTCCTTTGCGTTGAAAAAAAACTATGATAACTAACCAAAATTCTTTTATCCGCTGGTTTGAAACCCTCAAATCTGAGGATGTCACCATTGTGGGTGGCAAAAACGCCTCTTTGGGAGAAATGATTGCTACCCTCAAAGATAAAGGTATTTGTGTACCCGATGGTTTCGCCACCACCGCAGATGCTTATTGGCAATTTTTAGCAGCCAATCATCTCACTGAGAAAATCCAGTCTCATCTTGAAGAACTGCAAAGTGGTAAAACTTCTTTAGATAAAGTTGGTAAATCTATTCGGAGGTTATTTTTATCTGCTAATTTTCCCGCAGACATAGCCGCAGCTATTAAAGACGCTTATCACCAACTTTGTCAGCGCTACAATACTCATGAAGTTGATGTGGCCGTGAGAAGCAGCGCCACAGCCGAAGATTTACCCCAAGCTAGTTTTGCGGGACAGCAGGAAACGTTTCTCAACATTACAGGTGAGGTAGAATTATTAGATGCCTGTCGTAAATGTTACGCTTCATTGTTTACCGACAGAGCCATTAGTTATCGGCAAGCACAGGGATTTGATCATCTGCAAGTGGCTCTATCTATTGGTATCCAAAAGATGGTGCGCTCTGATCAAGCCAGCGCTGGGGTAATGTTTTCTATTGATACGGAAACGGGATTTCCAGATATTGTATTGATTGATGCAGCTTGGGGCTTAGGTGAAAATGTGGTGCAAGGTACGGTGACACCGGATGAGTATCGAGTGTTTAAACCTTTGCTGCACCAAGATAATTTTCAACCAGTAATTGAGAAAACTTTGGGAGATAAACAAAAAAAACTAGTCTATGCCAAAGGTGGCACTCATTCTACTAAAAACATCAATACATCTTTAGAAGAACGCCAGTCTTTTGTCCTCTGCGATGACGAGATTTTACAATTAGCTCGTTGGGCTGCTGTGATTGAAACCCATTACCAAAAGCCAATGGATATGGAATGGGCCAAGGATGGAGAAACAGGTGAGTTGTTTATTGTGCAAGCACGTCCGGAAACAGTGCAAACCCAAAAAACGACTAATACCTTGAAGGCTTATAGTTTGCAGGAAAAAGGCGAAACCATATTAACTGGCTTGAGTATTGGGGAAGCGATCGCATCTGGTAAGGTATGTCTGATTGAAAGTGCAGATGATATCCGGCATTTTCAAGATGGGTCAATTTTAGTAACGCAGATGACCGATCCTGATTGGGTACCCATTATGAAACGGGCGGCTGGTATTGTCACAGATCACGGGGGACGCACTTGTCACGCAGCCATTGTCAGCCGTGAGTTAGGTATTCCAGCTATTGTGGGTACAGATCAGGCGACGACGATTTTACATGATCAACAGGAAATTACGATTTCTTGCGCTGAAGGTGATCAAGGTTATATCTATCCGCATCTTTTGCAGTTTGAGGAAACAGAAGTCAGTATTGAAGATATCCCTAGTACCAAAACCCAGATATTACTAAATATTGCCAGTCCTGGGGCTGCTTTGCGTTGGTGGCGCTTACCCTGTGATGGCATTGGTTTGGCGCGGATGGAATTTATTATCAACAATATTATTAAAATTCACCCGATGGCTTTGGTGCATTTTGATACTTTAAAAGATAGAAATGCACGCAAGCAGATTCAGAATTTAACTTACGGTTATCAAGACAAAACTGAATATTTTGTAGACAATTTGGCGCGGGGTATGGCGAAAATTGCCGCTTCCCAATATCCCCGACCTGTGATTGTACGCATGAGCGATTTTAAAACCAATGAATATGCTAACTTGATTGGCGGTCAGCAATTCGAGCCAAAAGAAGCAAATCCCATGTTGGGATTCCGGGGCGCATCTCGATATTATAGCGATCGCTACCGTGAAGGTTTTGCTTTAGAATGTTGTGCCATTAAACGCGCCCGTGAAGTTATTGGCATGACTAACATGATGATGATGATTCCTTTTTGTCGCACTCTCAAGGAAGCAGATCAGGTTTTGCAAGTATTGGCAGAAAACGGCTTACAGCGGGGCGAGAATCATCTTCAGGTTTACGTGATGGCAGAAATTCCCTCAAACATTGAGTTAGCTGCCGAGTTTTCTCAGCGGTTTGATGGCTTTTCTATTGGTAGTAATGATTTAACACAGCTAGTTTTAGGAGTGGATCGTGATTCCTCGGAACTAGCGTATATATTTGATGAACGTGATGAAGCAGTCAAGCGCATGATCCGCCGTTTAATTACCACAGCCCATGAAAGCAACCGCAAGGTGGGTATCTGCGGTCAAGCACCCAGCGATTATCCTGAATTTGCTGCTTTTCTTGTGGAAGCGGGGATTGACTCGATTTCACTCAACCCAGATAGTGTGATTGCAGTGAAGCGCCGAGTTGCCGAAACTGAAAGTGCAAAGTAAAGAAACGTGAGTTCGATGAACCTCTCCCCAACCCTCTTTGACCCCCATTAGTTAAATCCGTTACTGTCGTCTGCGGCACTGTACCCAAACATCAACAGGAGCAAGATTTTAGTCAATTGGTGGGTTAAGCGATTCTATTGCTGATTGATTTAAACCTGTTAACCTAGCTACCTGTTCTACTGTCATCCCAGTCTCAAGTAAATTACTTGCAGTTTGTAGCAATTGCAATTCTGCTGTATTTGCTCTTTGGTATTCTTGTTCTGCGCGTTGGTGTTCTTGTTCTGCGCGTTGGCGTTCTTGTTCTGCGCGTTGGTGTTCTTGTTCTGCAATTTCTGCGGTAGTTGGCAATAATTCCCCATCTAAAGTTGCCCAACGTAACCAAGTCGCATTAATACCTTGATAATTTCCTTCCCACAGTTGTAATGCTAAACCTAAAGATTGACTGATTAACTGATTTTGAGCATTAGGAAGAATAGGTTGATAAACTCTTTCTTGGATAGAGAATCCAGCTAAATCATCAGGATTAAAAGGGTCATACCAGAAATATTCTGGTACACGCATCTGATTTTGGTAAATCAGCTTTTTTTCATTTTTGTCTATTGCGGCTGTACTGTCAGAAAGCAACTCAATCACTACATCTGGTGCTTTACCTTCTTCCCATACTACCCAACTACGACGTTCACCTTGCGGGACTCCCAATACTACAAAAAAATCTGGCCCTTTAAAGTCTTTGTTGCGTACCTGGGCTAAACTGTAGTAAACAAACATATTCCCGCCGACAAAACCATCCTCTCGTTCTGCTAACCGCGGGAATAAGGCATCCATTAGCAAGTCCATCTGGGCTTTATGACGTGCGCTTTCCATTGGTATCCCATCATCATAGGGTAATTCTGCTTGGGTTGGTGGGAGTTGAATATCCGGTGTAGCTAAGGTAGTTTCTGACATAGCTTGTCACCTCAGGAAAAGTATTGCGGGTCTTTTTATGTTATCTTTTTTGAGCGATCGCCTACGGTAAGCTACGCTAACGCCGAGCGAGGGTGGGACGATACCCACCCCTAAACATTAAGATTCCAATGCCTTAGCGGTCTTCATCCTATCCAACTTGAGAATCAACACACCCAAAGGTGGCAGACATAAATCCAAGGAGTAAGGACTACTGTGCAATGACCAATCATCTGTCCACTTACCGCCTAAGTTGCCCATATTGCTACCGCCATAGGGACGAGCATCACTATTAAACAACTCAGTATAAAATCCCTTTTCTGGTACCCCGATGCGGTAGTGAGAATGGGGTTGGGGTGTAAAGTTGCAAACTACGACAACGAAGTCATCAGATTCTTTATCGCGGCGCATAAAGGAAACAACGCTGTGGCGGTTATCGCTACAATCAATCCACTCAAACCCATCTTGAGCAAAATCTTGGGTATATAAAGCAGGTTCAGAACGGTACAGTTGGTTAACATCTTGGAAAAACTGTTTTAACTGTTGATGATCCTCATACTGCAATAATTGCCATTCTAAGTCTGCCCAGACGTTCCACTCACTCCACTGCCCAATCTCCATGCTCATAAACATGGTTTTCTTACCTGGGTGGGCAAACATATAGCTAAATAAACAACGCACATTAGCTAACTTTTGCCATCTATCCCCTGGCATTTTGCCAATGATGTTGCTCTTGCCATGCACTACTTCGTCATGAGACAACGCCAGCATGAAGTTTTCACTGTGGTTGTACCACATACTAAAGGTGATGTTATTTTGATGGAACTGGCGGAACCAAGGGTCCATACTGAAGTAATCCAGCATATCGTGCATCCAACCCATATTCCACTTCAAGTTAAAGCCCAGTCCACCTGTATAGGTAGGCCAAGATACCATCGGCCAAGAAGTAGATTCTTCGGCAATTGAGAGAATACCAGGGAAATAACTGAAGATAATGTGATTTACCTGACGCAGAAACTCTGCTGCTTCTAAGTTTTCTCTACCACCGTACTCGTTAGGTAGCCATTCTCCTGGTTTACGACAATAGTCCAGGTAAAGCATGGAAGCCACAGCATCAACCCGAATTCCATCGATGTGATACTTATCAAACCAGAAGAGGGCATTTGCCACCAAGAAATTCCTGACTTCATGGCGATTGTAGTTGAATACTAATGTCCCCCATTCTTTATGTTCTCCTTTGCGGGGGTCAGAGTGTTCGTAAAGGTGACTACCATCGAAGAAAGCTAAACCATGTCCATCCTTAGGAAAGTGACCAGGAACCCAATCCACAATTACGCCGATGTCGTTTTGGTGACATTTGTCAACAAAATACATGAAATCTTCGGCGGTGCCAAAACGGGAAGTAGGAGCATAGTACCCAGTTACTTGATAACCCCAAGACCCATCAAAGGGATGCTCGGCAATGGGTAACAATTCTAAATGGGTGTATCCTAGTTCTTTGACGTAGGGAATCAGCCTGTCTGCTAATTCTCTGTAGGTAAGGAAGCGTGCGCCTGGTTTTAGTTCCGAAACGATAACTACAGGTTCTGTTTCACCGTTAGGCAATTTAGCTGGTTCTGAACTAGAACCATGTAACCAAGAGCCTAAATGCACTTCGTAGACTGATACAGGCTGAGTGAGGGGGTCAGTGTGACGGCGTTTTTCCATCCACTCTTCGTCATCCCAACTGTAAGTATTTAAATCGGTAACAATGGATGCCGTTTTCGGACGGGGTTCCTGCTGGAAGCCGTAGGGGTCGGATTTTTCGTAAATATGTCCTTCAACATTTTTGATTTCATATTTGTAATGTTCTCCCACCCCAATTTCGGGAATAAATAATTCCCAAACTCCTGTAGGGCCTTTCCGCATTTGGTGTTTACGACCGTCCCAGAGGTTGAAATCTCCCAGTAACGAAACATTGCGGGCATTAGGCGCCCAAACAGCAAAATAGACGCCCTTGACACCATCTATCTCTGTCGGGTGCGCTCCCAGTTTTTCGTATATGCGGTGATGGTTACCTTCAGAAAATAAATGTAAGTCAAATTCTGTCAACCGGGGAGAACGGAAAGCGTAAGGGTCATAAGTGACACGCTCATGCTCCCCTTCTTTAATCTTTAATTGGTAATTTGTCAGTTCTGCTACTTCAATGGTGCATTCAAAAAAGTGAGGATCATGTACCGTCTGCATTTGGTATTCCTGACGTTGTTCAGGAAGAACTACCCATGCTGCACTCGCATTTGGTAGGTAGGCTCTCACGGCCCAGACATTTTTACCATTTTGTTCTATGGGGTGAGAACCGAGTATTTCAAAGGGATCATGATGCTGATTCCAAACTATACGGTTAACCTGTTCAGGGGCAATCGTGGTCATGGACATGAAGCTACCTACGTATAATAAAGTGATTGAGTAAATCTACTGTTCTAATATCTATATATATTCTTTACATTTATTTGCAATTTTGTCGCCACCGTTATCGTACATCAGAATGAGGCAACAGTATTTTTGGGGATTGGTGAAGAGTAATTATTGTTAAATATCGAGAAATGGGAAAATTTGTAGTAAAGCTCTACGCAAACGGATGAGGTAAATAGTTTGTCTGACCTCAGCACTGAGTTTGGGTGGAGGACTCACTTGTAGTTGCTCTTGTAGTTGTGCGTATTCAGCAGCATTTAGAGGTTTGCCATCCACAGGCGATCGCGCGTCTATAATAATTTCTGTCCGTAATATTTCTTCTGGTATATCCGCTGGCGGTGGTAATGCCATTACAGGTTTCCCCCAATGACCAAATAACCACACCAAAACACTAGTACTGATACTCAAAACCCCAAACAAAAATATTTTTTTTCTTTCCCCCATTCCCTACTCCCTACTCCCTACTCCCCACTTCCCACGCCTTCACTCCTTCACTCAACCCCGGTGGTAACGGTTCATTACACAGTTGATGGATGTGCATAATGCGTTCAAACAACCAGGGATAACCCTCACGGTAGTGGGGTATGAGTGCTAAAGGACTCATCAAGGCAGCCGCGGCAATATCCGCCACACTCAACCTGTCACCTACCAAATAATCACTTCTTTGCCAGCGGATAGATAACTCTTCCAAGGCAGTTGCCAGTCTATTGGTAGCTAGTTCTACGCTAGCATCGTTGATTCCATATTGTTTTCTCACTACCTTGATTACCATCTGACTAGATAGTGAGGGATCGATTTGCTTGCCTTCTCCAGCACGAAACTGATAATACACAAACCTGGTGGCGGTACCGATACTTTCATCCAACCAATCTTCTAGCATCAAGGCTTCTGTCTGCTGTTCATGGTTGGGTAAAAAAAACGATGGTGCTTTTTGGTAAGTTTCTAAATATTTTAAAACTTGTGTGGAATCAGCGATCGCTTGCGGTTGTCCGTCTATTTGTGGTAGCAACACCGGCAGAGTCTTTAAACCAGTTAATGGCTTAACTCGCAGAATATGCAACCCAGGAGTCAAATTTTCCCTTTGATAATCAATTTGCTTGTAACCTAGCCCGAGGCGGGCTTTACGACAATAATGCGATGTACTAAATTGCAGTAGCAACATACAGCTACTCTAGCAGATTAGCTAAAAAACACGTTGACAAAATTTTTCCTACAAACAAAAATTTGGCAATGCCAAGCAATTCTACCTCAATCGTTTTTTCACAATAAAAAAACTATAGATAATGCTCAATAGCAGTTGCCAGTAACTTAGTTGTCGTATTTTTAGTGATTTTTTACATACTTAGTAGTAAGTATGTAAAGTTATTTACTTACAACAGAAAGTCAAATTTTCTAGATTTCACTTGACTTCACAACAACATTTTTTAGAGAATAATTGACCGCTACAGGAATTTTTTCTCATAAAAACGGTTATGTATTCGCCCAAAACTAATTATTGCCAGTTGTGTAGTGAGTAGCACTATCACTAACCTGTTTTGGGCGCCGTCTCTAAGATGACATTTTACGGTGTAGCTGGTGTGGGAGCAGGGGTAACACCGTCGGTAGGCTCACCAGGAGCGGGGGTAGCTGCGGGTGGGGTACCAGCTGGGTCGTCAGTACCAGTTTCACAAGCTCCGAGAACAGCAGCTAGGCTCAACATTAAAGCAAAACCAAAGATTTTTGTTTTCATCATTAACTCCTCTTTCACCAATTTTGGCAATAAAAAAATTTCGCCTGTTGAATAAGATAACCTATTTGTTGCTGATTTTTAAGATGTGTGGATATTACATTTTTAAAAGCCATACTTTCGGCTGATTTCTTAAGGTGTAGTTATTATGCAGTAAGCAGTAAGCCGATTATTTTTTGTGGATGAGGAGTATAGTGACTTGATAAGCAGGTGCATTTTACCACATTTGATCACAAACAAGGATGTCATGGTGTTGAGGACTTGCTCCTTACTACCTTGTCTTGCCATACTTTAAATGCAATATTGCTACTTAATGATTACCAGTATTGCAATATCTAGTTGACTCCGTTATTTGGTGGAGTGACCTCATGACAAGGGTATGGGGTGTTAAGTGTGCTGATGACGCAGAACACAATTTTCACCCTAACTAAAGCAGGTCAACGGTCTAAAACACAATATTTTAATTTCCGAAAATTTATGACTGCTGTTCGTAAATCGGCTGTTTCCCCGAAAGGTAATTGGTTCCGACGAAATTCTACCCCATCTGTAGAAAAGCGGCGCTCCCTGGGTTTGAGTGAATCTACACTGGCAGATCAACCTCCGCCAGTAGTACCCGCAATCAAAAAACGGCGTTCCTCACTACCTACTAAACCAATCTCATCCGTTAAAGAGTCTGTAATTGCCGCACAGGTCAAACCGCAGTCGGGCTTCTTAAACGTGCCTGTAGTGCCAAATTCTGGAGCGGCACCTTTTTGGTTACTGCGGTTGTACACTTCACATCGTTATTCCTCAATTGTGGCGTTTTTGTTGGTGAGCGCAACTTTGGTTGTTTATGGTTTGACTGTATATTCCCAAGATTCGTGGGGACAGGGGTATCGTAAACTACAAAATTTTCAACTTTATGAGCGACAGTTAACCACAACCAATGCCTCCTTGAAAAATCAAATGGCTGAGGAAGCAGAAAAGCAAACATCAGGTCTTGTATCGCCAACACCAGCCCGGACACTTTTCTTACCCACATCCCCTCCATCTGCTAGTTCTTTGCCAACGCCTGACACAATGCCAAATCTAGCAACGCCGCAGCAAACTTCCTCGCCACTGGGGTATTAAGGGTTAATCCAAAATCCCAAATTCCTATTTAAAAATTGGCACGGTCAACATAACTAAGCCATTTGAAACTGAGCAGGTCAATGCAAAAGTCACCAAGTAGATTAAAATTCAGAAATTTTCGGAATCCATCGTTAAAAAAACGTCAAAAAACCTCTAAACGAGGATTTATGGCTAGGTTTAGCGCTCATACTCCAGACCAGATACAAAGCACTAAATCCCGATTGTTCGTGGTATGGGGCATATTAATGGCTGCTACTTTGGGATTGGCTATTAATTTATATCAACTGCAAATTATCCAGGGGCCAAAGTTAACCCAGAGGGCGCGCAATCAGCAGATGGTGAATCTACGGCCTTTTGTTCCGCGTCGCCTGGTGGTAGACCGCAGTAATGATGTGTTGGCTGTTGACCGTCCTGTTTATATTTTGTATGCCCATCCCAAGTTGTTTAGTCAGTCTCAGGAAAAAATGGCAGAACGCTTGGCCCCCATACTGGATAAAACCCCTGCTGACTTGGTGAAAACTTTTCAAAGCCGAAAAAGTGGAATTACGCTGGCTTCTTCCCTCCCGGAAGTAGTTGCCGATCGCATTAGGTCTTTGCGCTTAAATGGCTTAGAGTTGACTCAAAAATACTCTCGATTTTACCCACAACAGGATTTGGTTGCTGATGTAGTGGGCTATGTGAATATTGACCGTCGTGGTCAGGCTGGTGTGGAATATAGTCAAGAGAAATTATTAGAACGTTCTGTGCAGACGGTGCGGTTGAGTCGTTCAGGAAACGGGCGAATACTACCAAATCATGCACCCGAAGGATTTTTAAATTTTGATGACTTGCGATTGCAATTGACTATTGATAGTCGTTTGCAAAGGGCTGCCCGTACTGCTCTCAAAGAGCAAATGGACAAGTTTCAGGCTAAACGGGGGGCGGTAATTGTCATGGATGCCTTGGATGGTTCTTTACTGGCTTTGGTGTCTTATCCCACCTATAACCCTAATGAATACTCCAAATCTGATGTTTCTTTATTTAGAAACTGGACAGTGGCTGACCTTTATGAGCCGGGATCAACTTTTAAGCCGTTGAATGTGGCGATCGCTCTAGAAAATGGTGCCATTAAACCAGATGATGTGTTTAATGATCCTGGTTCTATTCGCATCGGTAGCCACACCATCAGAAATGCCCAACGCAATAGTTATGGGAATATCGACATTGCTCAAATTCTCCAAACTTCCAGCAATATTGGCATGGTGCGGATCATTCAACAAATGAAACCCTCTGTTTATTACAATTGGCTAGAACGCTTGGGATTAGGGCAAACTATAGAGACAGATTTGCCGTTTGAAGTTCGTGGACAGTTTAAAGGGCAAAGAAAATTTCTCGGTTCGCCAATTGAAGCCGCAACTACCTCTTTTGGGCAAGGTTTCTCTTTGACACCATTACAGTTGGTGCAAATGCACGCAGCTTTAGCTAATGGGGGTAAATTGGTCACACCCCACGTAGTCCAAGGACTGGTGGATACCAATGGGCAGATGCATTATGCACCAGAACGCCCCACACCACGCCAAATTTTTTCCCCAGCGACAGCCCAAACTGTGGTGGAAATGATGGAAACTGTGGTTTCAAAAGGCACTGGTAAGGCTGCACAAATTCCGGGTTATCGCATTGGTGGTAAAACAGGTACAGCGCAAAAAGCTAGTCCTAACGGTGGCTATATTGCCAATGCTAGAATTACCAGCTTCGTGAGTATTTTGCCAGTAGAGTCTCCCCGCTATGTGGTTTTGGCAGTAGCAGATGAGCCTAAAGGAGCCAATGCTTACGGTTCTACGGTGGCTGCACCAGTTGTGAAAGCGGTGATGGAAGCGCTGATTCCTATTGAACGTATTTCGCCAAGTCAGGGGAGTGGGGAGTAGGGAGTGGGGAGTGGGGAGTAGGGAG
>NZ_CAWUDM010000098.1:0-21877 GCF_963920855.1 Nostoc sp. CCY0012
AAAGCAGGGGGGCAGGGGGCAAGGGGGCAGGGGAGAGATACTTCTGTCTAGTTTTCAGTCTTTTTTTTACATCGAACTCACGTCAGGTTAGTTCCATCGAACTCACGTTAAATTTTTTCACAAACGCTTTTGAGCAGCTGTCTTAACCAAAGATTTGCCGGATCTTGTTCTGTAAGTTTGCTCCACAGCATGGAAATCATCCACGGTTGTGTTTGTAAAGGAATTTCAAAAATTTCTAATGTGCCATGATCAACAAAGGGTTTCACCAATCGTGATGGTACAGCAGCAACCAAATCACTTGATGAAATGATTGCTGGTAGCACTAGTAAGTGGGGAGTCGTCAAAACAATTCGACGCTGGAGGTTATATTGAGCCAGCACCTGATCAATTTCACCAACTTCATCTCGTCTAATAGTGAAAAGAGCATGGAGAAGATTAGCAAAGATTTCTGGTGTGATGGCATCCTGCGTAATGATGGGATGTTCACGCCGACAAATGCCGATAAAGTGTTCGGGAAATAATGGCATCTGCATTGTCTGTCTGGGTGGGTTTTGGAAAACACCCAAGGCTATATCAATTTCTCGTTGCTCTAATAGTTCTCCTACACAGTCTTTGGCAAAACCAATCAATCGAAAATTTATACTTGGTGCAATTTGACTGCAAAGTTCCAACAGCTTGGGCATGACAACATAGCTGGTGTAATCTGAACTGCCAATAGTAAAAGTATTTTTAGAAGTAGCTGGGTCGAATATTTGACTAGCGGCCAATGTCTGACGAATTTTTTGTAGGGCATCTCTTATACCAGGAGAAATTTCCAGCGCCTTGGCTGTAGGCTGCATTTCTCTGCCAATACGGATAAATAACTCATCTTGAAATAGTATACGTAATCTTGCTAGTGCCGCACTCATCGCTGGTTGCCCTAGATACAATCGTTGGGCTGCGCCTGTCACGCTTTTTTCTTCAAACAGCACTTCAAAGGCGACGAGGAGGTTCAGATCAATGGCAGATAAATCTATTAATCCCATCGATTAAGTATATTATTTTAATCAATTTGATTAATTTATTACATGTTAGTAAAGTGAAACTAAAAATTATTGAAAAATTAACAAAATGACAGACCAGAAAAAGATTGCTGTAGTTACAGGCAGTAATCGCGGGCTAGGTACTGAAATTTCGCGTCAATTGTCTCAAATTGGCATTCAGGTAATTCTGACGAGTCGTAATGAAACAGATGGTCTGACTACTAAGCAGCAGTTATCTAGTGAAGGGCTGGACGTAGACTATCACGTACTGGATGTGACTGATAAAGTTAGTGTTGAAAATTTTACAAACTGGTTGCGTGAAACCTATGGCAAAGTAGATATTCTGGTGAACAATGCAGGCATCAATCCCACAACTAAACCGGAGGAATCCAGCTTATTAACTGTGCAACTGGACACGATGCGTTCCACGTTTGATACTAATGTTCTAGCGGTACTGAGAATTTCTCAAGCATTAATCCCATTGATGAAAATTCAAAACTACGGTCGCATCGTCAATATTTCTACAGAAATGGCATCTCTTAACTCAGTTGCCAATGACTACTATCCTTTAGCTCCTTCCTATCGACTTTCCAAACTAGGGGTAAATGGACTAACTGTACTTTTAGCTAAGGAACTTTTTGGTAGTAATATTCTTGTTAATGCCTACTCTCCGGGTTGGATGAAAACCGACATGGGAGGCGATAATGCACCGTTTACGGCAGAAGAAGGAGCCGAAACCGCAGTCTATCTGGCAACACTTCCAGATGGAGGAGCGCAAGGACAATTTTTTGCAGAAATGCGAAAGTTTGGTGGACCAATTCAATTACAGTGGTAGGCCAAAATGGAAAATTCAGCAGGATTGCCCCCCATTTACGCAGATACAAGTATTGAGTTGGTACCAGCCAAAGTCATTACCTCGTTCCCAGTCAATACTTTTCTAGAAAATTTAGCGATCGCTCCTGATGGCACAATATTTGTGACTAATCATGAGGCGGGCAAAATTGTTCGCATTACCCCAGATGGTAATCAGCAAATTCATGCCAGTGTGGAAGGTAAAGTGAGTGGTCTAGCCTTTACGGTGCAACGCACATTTACAACAGCGTCGTGAAGATTACACCAGATGGCAGCACAACCATCATTGCTCAAGCAGAACAGGGTGTAATTGGCAGTACAGCAGTTGCCTTTGGTCAAACCCAGAGCGATCGCACTGCAATTTATGTTGTGATGAATGGGGGAATGTTTTTGCCGCCGCCTACAGGCATAGTTCCTGCCAATGTTGTCCGACTTGAGGTGGGGAAAGCTGGATATCCTTTGCTTTAAGGGTGACTCAATTATGTTGTGGTTACTAAAACTCACATTTATGTAGCTTGATAGCGACATAACCGATGGATATGGAACAAGAAGATCAATTTGTCACTGTAGTCATTTCACAAATTGTCAAACCAGGATGTGAAAGCGCTTACGAGGCTTGGTTGAGAGATATTACCAATGTTTCCAGAACATATGTTGGTCATTTAGGCACAAATGTGATTAGCCCACAACCAGGAATAAGACCAGAATATGTGATTATCTTCCGGTTTGATGGCTATGAAAATTTGAAGGCATGGATGACATCGCGTGAGCGAGAATATTGGCTGACTCAGGCTCAACATTTAGTTCAATCCGACCCTCATGTTCAACAACTGAGAGGTTTAGAAGCTTGGTTTTCTCTTCCTGGTAAACCATTAAAAACTCCACCGCGTTATAAAACAGCACTGCTAACTTGGGGCGTGGTATATGTATTGATTAATTTGTTGAATACGTTTTTAACCCCCATGCTTCGCGGCTTACCTCCTTTGCTGATTTCATTAATCTTTTCTGCGATCATGGTGGGATTGTTGACTTATATAGTCATGCCTTGGGTGAGTCGTCTATTTAAGTCTTGGCTTTATTAGTAACAGGAAAAATTTGGTCAGTTCCCTTTTCCTCACTCCTCATAACAATTCCTGTATTTTGGCTGGATTTAATTGTTCGACATTATTTAAAACTACTGCGGCTCCTGCTTTCATGAGCGATTCGCCATAAGCATCACTACGGGCTGTTGTTTCTTGGACATGAGGTGGTAACACTCCTACACCAATCCAAGTGCGGTGAGGATTGATTTCTCGCGCTTTAACGACGGTGTACATATCAGCTACCGTATCTCCCACATAGATAATTGCTGGTGTGTTATCCAGTCCATCTTCTAATAGACCCACGGTAGCAAACAGTCCTGTGGGGTCTGGTTTACCTGGTGCATCTTCCATTGCAATTAACACTGGCGACTGCAAACCAAGGCGTGTTTGTAAAACATAGGTAGCAGAACCACGAGTAGCACCACTGAAAAATCCCCAGGCAATTCCCGCCTGGGTCAGTTGTTCTAAATAGCTAGGCTGTAATAATAAAGGTTCATTACAGATATACCCTGTCCAATTGTCTAGGTCTGGGCCTCGGTAACGAGATTGAAAAAAGGCAACAATAGTGCTGTAATCTAATTGCAATTCTTCGCGGGATGTTCCTTGAGATTGAAAGTAGCGGTAAATTAATTCCTGGGAAGCTTCCCAATCATTATTCCAAATGCCTTCAGACTTTAACTGGTCAATGTCTGGCGATGTGGGACGGTAGGCTTTGTTGGTAAAATACTCTACCGTATCTGCCAGCGCTCGACGATAGGAACCACCGACATCGCGGACAATGCCATCAATATCGAACACGACGATGGCCGGTGTTGTAAGTTGTTGAGTCATAGGAATGAGGCAGTTTAACTTCTATTTTATTATTTTTTGACAGACTCCCCAACCAAGAAGGCTGAGGATTCCATATGCGGAATATTGGGCATATTAGCCGCGTTGATAGTATTAGTATCGCAATTCTTTGGTCATTGGGTGAGGTATTGCGTTAAAATAAGCGATCGCAAAGCACGTACAGTGGAGTTAATTTCCACTCATGCGATCGCACCAGCACTGACAAGTCAGTTCGCTCACTTAAGTAAGTAATGCCTTAACACTCCCTGGAGGTGTGATTGACCCAATTTATTCTAAAAATCCTGTGGTTAGACGAAAACGTCGCCCTAGCAGTCGATCAAGTTGTCGGCAAAGGCACAAGTCCTTTGACTAAGTACTTTTTCTGGCCCAGAAATGATGCCTGGGAAGAGTTAAAAAAAGAACTCGAATCCAAACATTGGATTACTGACCTAGATCGCGTCGAATTGCTGAATAAAGCCACAGAAGTCATCAACTACTGGCAAGAAGAAGGCAGAAGACGCCCGATGGCAGAAGCTCAGTTGAAGTTTCCCGAAGTTGCCTTTACAGGTAGCGCTTAAATAGTACAGAGTCACTAAAGTTGGCGAGGAGGGTTGCCCTCCAGGCAACTTCTCGCGCTGATGCTGAGTCCTGAGTAACAAAATATTTTGGAGTCAGCAGCGCCCTGGGCGCTATTTTTATTTAACGTCGGCGCTTTAAATTTGGCAAAAATTGTCCCTAAATAAAAGTAATATTGAATACAATGGTGTAACTTTACATCAGAATATTTAGCTAAATATGCTCTTATCTCGTCAAGCTGTTGCGGCTCCTTTGGTAGCCTGTTTCTGTCTGTTGGGAGTAAGCTTGATTCAATTTCCTCAACTACAAATCCTGCTAAGAAGCAAACAAGCTCCGTCTTTAGAAATTATCGAAAGAGAATTACACTCGGAAAGTCTACGGCTAAATTTGCTCAAGAAAATGCCCAGTTTTGGGTATGGTAACTTAATAGCCAATTGGGTTTATTTGAGTTACTTGCAGTACTTTGGTGATGATGAAGTTAGAGGAAAAACAGGGTATAGCCTGAGTCCAGAGTATTTTGAAGTCATTCTAGAACGTGACCCCAGATTTTTAGCCGCTTATTTGAGTCTTTCTAGCAGTACTACGATATATGCTGGGATGCCAGAACGTTCAATAGGATTAATGGAAAAGGGTTTAAAGTCATTGTCTCCCTGGGTTCCCAAAAGGTCTTATTATGTGTGGCGTTATAAAGGAATTGACGAGTTATTATTTGCATCCAATACTGAATCCGCCCAACAATCTTTCGCTACTGCATCGGATTGGGCTAGTAATTTCTCAGATGAAGAAAGTCAATTAGTTGCTGAGTCTTCCCAAAGAACTGCGAGATTTTTAAGTCAAAATCCTAGTACGAGAAGTACACAAATATCCGCCTGGGTAATGGTTTTAAATAATCAAGTGGATGAAAGGACTCGTAAACGAGCAATTAGTGAAATTGAAGCCTTGGGAGGAAAGGTAACCAGCTCTCCAGAAGGTAACAGAATTACATTTCCTCAAGATTAATTTAGTAGGGGTGCAAGGCGTTGTACCCTGAATATGTGACATCTTGAACTGGTCGCTTGATTGCCAATTTATTCAGCTTGACATTACTTAACCAGCATTCAGACCCGACTAAAAGTTTTTCTTGACTAAAGCTTGCGAGTACTCCACAATCGTCTCTACTAGTTCAAAATTTAACAAACCACCTACGTAAAAAGTTTGGCGTTGACCTTGTAAAGCTTCCAGGCGATCGTAAAATCCTGCTTGCATTGCTTCAGATGAAACATGGGGGAAGTAGGGCCATTGATCATAGGTGTAATAATGATCATCTACTTGTACCCCTAAGTTTTCTAGGGTCTTTTGAACTCCTTGGATAACGTCTTTTTTGGTGAGTTTTCCTTCACGGTCAAGACGGGTGTAGAAAGCAATGAGGTCATTGTCTAGAAATTGTTGAGAAATAAACCAAGGGTTACCCTCTGCATTTACGGGAATCACATTCGTTACAGGGGCCGGCATTTGCAAATCGGGAATTAAGTATGTAGTTAAACTGTAGGGGTTGAGGACTATCTGCTCAAATAGGCCTTTTTCGGTTGTTGATAAATCTAAAAATTTATTGAGAACATCTAGAGTCAGGGGACAAGCTAATACTAGATAATCAAATTCCAACACTTCTTGGCGAGGCTCAATTTCGTCAATAATTTGTTCTTGTTCTGTAAAAGTTACCTGTATGGTAGCGCCACGTTGGATTTGCTGAATGTCAATATTCAATCGCACATTTAGCCCCCAAGCTACTCTTTCCCAAAAACGTTGGAAGCCATCAACAAAACGTTTGGGCCAACCAAAGTTAATGTCTGCACCATAACTGATGAGAGTGCCAAAGGTTTCTGGGGTGATGTATTTTAGGGCGTAGGCGGTGGGAATTTCTTGCAAAGGGCCATAGCCAAAAGTGGTAATGGGAATTTCAAATAAGGTTTCTAAACAAGTTAAATCTTTCTGTGCTAACCAGTTGCTAAAAGGTTGAGTTAGTTCGGGATGTAGACTAATACCGGCAAATCCGGGAACTGATAAAATTGGTTCTAAATTTAAACGTTCCCACCAAAAACGCGCTATGGCTGCGAAAAATGTTACTGGGTCGGTTCCGGCGGTGACGGCTTTCAGGATGGAGGTGTAGTAAGGGTTTCCTGGGGTGGATTTAAAAGGATTGTAAATTTGTCCTGCCCCTTCGCTGTATAATTTAGCGCCTACTTCTTCGGCTATTTTAAGGACTTGTTTGTAAGCGGGGGTGAGGTAGTTGGCTCCTAGGTCGAAGGAACGGGAGTTATGGGTGATGGAACAGCACAATCCTCCTACTCTGCCGGCTTTTTCTAGGAGGGTGACGTTTTGATAACCTTGTTTTTTGAGGAAGTAGGCTGTGGAAAGTCCTGCTGCTCCGGCTCCGATGATGCAAATACGGGTGTTTGGCATATGTTTTTTGGCGTTGTTGATGGAATGTGTGAATCTCACGCAAAGGCACAAAGAAAGAATAAAGAGCTAAGTATTCCTACTCCCCACTCCCTACTCCCTAGTCTCTGGAAAGTGTGGATAAATGGCTTCTTCAAATAGGCGTTGTATGGTGGTTTGAGTGATGAGGGGTTGATAGTCTTGTTGTATGGGTATGTGGTAATTGGAGGTGCGCGGGGCGATCGCAGGTAACCAGGCGGTGTGCATTGTGAAGCCGAAGTTGAGGTCTGGATGTCCTAATTTACACACGGGGCCTTTGGCTAGGTTGTCTGCATGGAAGACCCATATTTGGTTGCTGTTACCGGAAAATACTGTGCAGACTATATAACCATCTGTGGAGCTACCGTTACTATTTAGACGGGGGACGAATTGTGGTGAACTAATGAAGTGTCCAGGGGGTGCATCGTAAGCGTCTGCTACTTCCATTTTGATGGTGTCTATGCGGAATAAGGAAGAGGGGCGATGATGTAATGTTTCTAGTAATTCTGTGAGGGTGGCGGCTCTATAAGGGTAGTCTGCATATAGGTTATAGATAAATTCGGTGAGTAATTCTGGCCAGAAACCTAAGGATTGCCAATATATATTGTCAATTTTCTTGGGTGGTAGTCCAGAGGGAAGTTGTTCTTGGTAGGCGTAAAATCCTATTCCCCAGTGACGATGAATGTCATAAATCACTTGAGAATCAAGTATTTGTCCTGTTTCACCGTTGATGTGATAGCGACCTAAACGACCTATATCCATTTGTCCATTGGCTAGCATTCCTCGCAGATAAGGAGGTGGGGCTTCTTTAGGGTTGAATTTACAGACATCATATTGGCGAATCCATTCACCAATATCTGTGGCGCATAGATGGGCTGCGTGGAGGGTAATCTGACCATCAGGGTTTTCGTAATCGGTCAAGAAATGTACTGTTTCTAAGGGTATGACTGCGGGACGAACAACGACGGTATCAGCAGTATCTACAAGGTCAGCGCGACTGACTATATAAATGGGGGAGTTGGGTAACTGCGATCGCGTCAGTAATACTCGCAGTAAACGTTCAGTTTCCGGACTGTCGGGAATGGGGTTATTGAGAATTTGTTCGGGGCCAATTTTTAAAGAAGTATCCATCAACACTACGTAGTCTTGGGTGACTGCTAGTTGGTGCATACTTTGTTCAATTCGCACTGGGGAATTATCTGGTAATACCAACTTCCAATGCTGGAGTTTACCCTTTCCATCCCACCGCAATAGATAGACAAAATCTGGCATGGAAATGCCTAAACACTGTTCCATCCAACCAAATAATTTTGGCCAGAGGCTTTGGGAAAACTTATAAATTAATCCCCAAGGTGTCTGGAAGAGTTGGGCGATCGCCTGGAGTAAAGCCTCCATTTCTGACGATAGTTGCTCTAGCCCATTAATCAAGCGTACACTTTCTAAGAAATTAACGAGCGATCGCCCATAATTGACTAAAAAGACTTCGTTGGTATAACCATCAAAGGTGGGGTGAGAGGTACTCAAAACTGGGGAAAAAGGATAAGAAAATGGCAGAAACGGTTGCCATTCAGTATTTGCACCTACTGGGGTAATGACTTCTAAACTGGCGGTATCAATTTCGTAGGGACGACCTGCATCATAGGTAATCATTAACCGGCTTTGCTGTTCATCTTGGGCTTGAAAGGAGAGAAAAGCAATATCTACTTCATCTCGCAAACCTAAGGTAGAGGAGAAACGCAACAAACCATGATCCTGAAATTGATAAGTACTATAGGTGGGATGAGTAAATGTAGCCTGGTCGGCGTAGTAGCAGGGGGTACGAGCTAATTTTGTCTTAGCTGTGACTTGTCCTGGTTGCAAGTCCAAGCGATAAATCATCCCGTCGCCGTTAAAAATGTGTGTACCTTTGGGGTTAGGTAAACCACCAGAAGCAACTGTGCCTACGGGAGCAATAATAAAGACATGTCCCGACCAGTCTTCTGGTATATTTCCAGAAATGGTATTCAGAGGTAAATCTGTGAGTTCTTCTCTACTGGCAGACATGGCTGCCTGTGGGAATTTAGGCTGAGTAGTTTTACTTGTCATTTTTATACCATCGCATCGCCTTCAGGTATAACACTGAAATTTGCGATTACAGTGGGGTTTTTGCCCAGAAAACGGAAAAAAGCATTAAAAATTACGGCGTTGCTGATTAATGGGATGATTTTTGTCTCACGCAAAGTCGCAAAGGCGCAAAAAGTCAGAGATGCAAAGGTTAAATTTTATGATTTCATCCCGCATTTATGCAACGCCTACAATTTAACGCCCTCTGTGACCATTGCAGACTTATCTTGCTGGGGATGACACTGTGCTAAATATATCTGCGCGACTTGATCTAAAGGATTTTGCTGCAAACAATCTTGAAAAACTTCAGCCGCAGCAGTAAATTGTTGTTGTTCATAAAGTTTCAAAGCTTCGGCAAATAATTCTTTTGTTATTAATTTACCTTCACGCACAATCGCGGGATCGGCTGTAAACACTTCATGCACAGTTACGGCAGTTATTTTACCTTTAACTTTTACTTGTCCTACAACTCGAATATCAAAGCGATCGCAATTTTGCAACCGCTGATATGTCTGGTCGGTAATCAGTAAAGGTGTATTAAATGTTTTGGTTAAGCCTTCAATGCGGGAAGCTAAGTTAACTGCATCACTAATTACTGTGCTATCCATGCGATTGACACCGCCGACTGTCCCTAAAATTAATGACCCGGTGTTAATCCCTATACCGATTTGAATTGGTAATAAACCTTGGGTTTGCAAGTCTTGGTTATAAGTTACCAATGTCTGTAACATGGCTATTCCGGCTTGTACTGCATCGTCAGCATCTCCTGTAAATAAGGCCATGATGGCATCGCCAATATATTTGTCAATGAAACCATTGTTTTGAATAATGATTGGTTCCATGCGGCTGAGGTAAGAGTTAATAAACTGGAAGTTCTCTGCTGGGGTTAAGCTTTCGGAAAGGGTGGTAAAGGAACGAATATCAGTAAATAATACTGACATTTCCCGCTGTACTTGGTCGCCTAGTTGCACATCCACAATACTGTCTTTATTGAGAAATTGCAGAAATTGACGAGGTACAAAACGTTCGTAAGCTTGGTTGAGTGCGGCTAAATCTGTATATAATCGGGCATTTTCAATGGAAATTGCGGCTTGTGCTGAAAGTAAATTGAGTAATTCTAAACGATCAGGGGTAAATGCTCCTGTTGTCAAGTTATTTTCTAAATACACAATTCCGGCTAATTTTCCCTGGTTAATTAAGGGCGCACATAAAAGCGATCGCGGTTGATATTGACGAATATAGGGGTCTTGCATAAATTCCCCTTCGTGAGTAGCATCGTTGAGTACTACACTAGTTTTGGTACGAATCACATAATTAACAATGGCTACAGAAAGTATTTGACTATTTTCTATTGTTAAAGATTCCAATACCTGAATTTTATTTTGCTCTACTGTTCCTTGGGCTTCGATTAAAAATTTACCTTTGGTTTCTAATAATAAATAGCCACGTTGGGCCCCGGCATTTTCTATCAATAACCGCATTAGGTTAGCCAACAATTGATCTAACTGAATTTTTCCGGATAAGGCTTGAGAAGCTTTCATGACTGTCATCAAATCCAGTGAATCAGAACCACTACTGCTTGTAGTACTAGTGGATTTTGATTTGGTCGTTAATAGATGAGACTTAAAGTTTGTTTCTGATTTATAAGCTAAAAGTTGGGGATATTTATTTTCCAGGAATTTTACTTTCGCCATTGCTCCCCACTGTAAATAAAAATAACGGGCATCTTGCATATATGCTTGCGCTACCTTTAGTTGATTTTGCCCTAAATAAAATTTGGCGGTTAATTCATTCGCTAAAGCTAATTCATTCAGATACTGGTGCTTTTGTGCTAAATTAATGGCGTTATCATAACAAGCGATCGCCTGGGCTGTATCTCCTTGCACTCGATATAATTCTGCTTCTATTAAGGCTAATTTATGACTGTAATTACTAGGTGCATATTGTGACCATTTTTGGATTTTTTTCTGATTTATAGCTACTTTACGTAGTTGAGTTTGACGTTCCGCACCAGTTAATTGAGCAAGCATAGCCAGTCGTGCTAAAGCATCATAAAAGTAAAACCACCCCACAATAAATAAAGCCACAACAGCATCTAAATAAGGAATTGCTAAATCAGCATTTTGTACAGATTGTGTGTAATCTTCAAATAAATAATTTAGCGTTGTATTGTGGGCATAAACATAAAATGTAGCTGTACGATAATTACTTTCTAGATGCTGTGGTAATATCACATTAACATCATAAAATTCCCCTACTAATTGGCAGGTATGAAAATTATTGCCTCGCAAGTTAGCCACTGCTTGGCGATACATCTGAATTAAGATCCAAATGGGCTGTTTTTGAAACTGTTGAACTGCTTCGCCGTAAATTCCTAAAAGTTCATCTAATTTGGTTAATTCCTCACCACTAAAATAGCAGTGCATTGAACAGGTATTTGCAGAAAAAGAAGCATATTCTGTATCGCCTGTATCTCGCCCAATTTGAAATGCTGTTTGTAAGGCAGGTATTGTATTTTGCAGGGGTTCTCGCCAGTGACGGACAAAGGAATTGACTACAAATAACGTTCTGGCTGCTAAGTTTTTGGCATTCAAACGTTCTACTAGTTGTAATGCCAATTCACCAAACTCATATCCCTTTTGTAAATCCCCGACGACACCACAAAGAATTAAACCATAAGTGGCGTAAGCAAAGGCTGATTCCGCAGCATTGCCATATTTAGCTGATATTTCTACTTGTTTAAATACCGTCAAGGGAAACACATTGGGGGCTGCTAAATAAGTTGCTGACGCAATGCTAGAGAGAATACGAATCGCCGCTAATTTGTTGGGGTGATCAAGTTGGGGTAGTTCTGCCAATGTTTGTACTTGTCTCCCAGCCATAGCCAGTTTTGTGGTTAATAATCCCACAAGGATTTGTAGTTGTCCTGGTTTGGCAGGTAGGGGAAATTTTAGCAGCTTGAGAACTTGTAAACCTAGTTGTGAGGCTGCTAAAAGTTGATCGCGGGCTAGTAAGGATTGAATTTTGATGCTGTAAACTGGTACTTGATCAATAATGGTCTGAGTTTGACTGAGTACCATCTCAATTAATTCATCCATCCGGGAAAAATCCCCAGACAAATAAGCAGCTTCCACTGCGGCTGTGTGTAAGTCTAACGTTAAAGTATATTGCTGTTGCCAACTGGATGTTTCTAAGCAATTAATTCCCATTGTGAGATACTTTAAGGCAGGATCATAAGCTGTAGAGGCTTTAGCTTTGTTCCCTGCGGTTAAATTTAATTGGGCTAATTGCTGTCGCTGTGGAGTGTCTGTAATCAACTTATAGCCAACATTCAAGTGATGCACAATATCAAAAATTTGCTCGTCTTGTTCCTCTGGGGTGATACTCTGCAATAATAGTTGCCCAATTTGCAAATGCACTGTTTGTTTTTCGTCATCGGGAATGAGTAAGTAAGCTGCTTGCTGGACGCGATCGTGTAAGAATTTGTAGACGACATCTAAATTTGTCAGATTAGATTTAACTTCTTCATCAGCAACTTGTAATAGTTGGTAATCATTCCCTTGGGGTAGAATCAACCCGGTTTTTACAGCTTCCCATAATTCTGTAGCGACTTCCGGTAAAGCTTGTTTTTGCACGATCGCTAAAGTTCTTAAATCAAATTGACTACCAATACAAGATGCTAATTTTAAGGCTTGTTGGGTGGTTTCTGGTAGTTTTTGAATTTTCAACGCCATTAATTCGACTACATTATCAGTAATCTGGGCTGCTTGAATTTGTGCTAATTGCCATTGCCATTGTCGTGCTAAAAAATCAAATTGTAGTAATCCTTCTGTATACAACGACTTTAAAAATTCATTCATGAAAAACGGATTACCGTTAGTTTTCTGCTGTAACAGTTGCGCTAATGGTGTAATTTTTGCTAAATCATCTGTTTTGAAGGTATCACAAAGGAGTTGTTGCATTTGTGGCAATGCTAAAGGTGTTAATCTCAGTTCATTAATTGTCACTCCTGCTTGGACTAAAGATGCGATCGCACTGCGTAAAGGATGAGTAGAATCGACTTCGTTATCTCTATAAGCACCAATTAGTAACAAATATTGACTATCTGCTTGACTAGTTAATAACTCTAACATCTGTAAAGATGCAATATCAGCCCATTGCAAATCATCCAAAAAAATTACCAAGGGATGCTGCTTTTGAGTAAAAACATTAATAAAATTTTGAAATACTAAATTAAATCTATTTTGTGCTTCCTGGGGTGGTAATTCTAACACTGATGGCTGCTGACCAATAATTAATTCTACTTCGGAAATTACATCAATAATTACTTGGCCATTACTACCCAAGGCTTGAATTAATTTATCTCGCCAAATAGCAATTTCTGTTTCACTACTAGTTAAAAGTTGACGAATTAAAGCTTTAAATGCTTGAATTAAAGAACTATAAGGAATATTTCGTTGCAACTGGTCAAACTTTCCAGCAATAAAATATCCCCGTTGTTTTGTAATTGGTTGATAAATTTCTTGAACTAAAGCTGATTTACCAATTCCCGAATAACCAGCAATCAATAAAACTTCACTTTTACCTTGACTAGCACGTTCAAAAGCTGACAGTAAATTGGCTACTTCTGTTTCTCGACCATATAATTTTTGGGGAATTTGAAATTTACCAGAGTTATCTTGTAAGCCTAATGTAAAATTTGGAATTTCTCCAGTATCAGTTAAATTATCAAAACATTGCTGTAAATCTGCTTGCAATCCAAAAGCACTTTGATAGCGTGTTTCCGCCGTCTTTTCTAGTAACTTCATCACCAACTGCGAAAGCATCAACGGAATTTGGCTACACAGTTGATGTGGGGGAATGGGTTGTTTAGCAATGTGACTATGGACTAACTCTACTGGGTCATCGCTCATAAACGGTAACTGCTGGGTGAGTAATTCATAAAAAGTTACACCCAAAGAATAAAAATCCGTGCGGTAATCAATCACCCGATTCATCCTACCGGTTTGTTCGGGGGAGATATAAGTTAAAGTTCCTTCTAAAACATTCAGATGACGTGATATTGCATTTTCTTGTGATAACAAAGTCGCAATGCCAAAATCAATAATCTTCACCTGTTGAGTTACAGGATTAAACAAAATATTCCCCGGATTAATATCTTTATGGATGATATTTTGTTGGTGAATTGCACCTAAAGCAGCTGCAATTTGTATCGCCAGTTGTAAAAATCTTTCTAGGGGTAGAGGCGGTTGATGTAGTAAATCACGTAGAGGTTTTCCGCCAAAATCCTCCAACACCAATACAAACGTATTTTGATACTTAGTTAAATTATAAGCTTGGATAATTCCTGGTACTTGACAACGGCGTGTCAAATCATACTCTAGTTTAAACCGAGCGATCGCCTCTGGGGAAGGATACTCTTCCCGCAAAAACTTTAAAACTACTGGTTGCTGATCAGACTCTCGATAACCTTGATATACATGAGAATTGGGGCTAACGTACAGTTCTTTAAGGACTTTATACCCTTCCAGTACAATCATAGATAGCTAAAGCGATCGCTTTATTTTTAGCAGCCTACCCAGTATAATTTCTGCATCTAGAAAACTAGCAAGTATTTTTGTATATTTTTTTCGCTAAATTCTGCTGCGTCTTTTGCGGTTGTTCCTTTATCCTGCTTACACAAAATCACTCATAGAAGTTCCCGTATAATTAGGAACCCACCCTTCTACAGTCGTGAAATAGCGTACAGCCTTCACATGCAAAGAAGCAGTCAAACTACACCAATGCTCTAAACATGGGGGAATGTAAATATAATCTTGAGGCTGAACTAAAAGCTGTAACTGTCCACCGTCAGGTTTAACAAAACCAAAAATTATCTCTCCTGCCAATATGTAAAGAGGTTCAGGTGCAGTATGAGTATGGTAACGGCCGTAAGTAGCCATTAAACTCTGGAGATTGGGGGAACCTGGATGTAAATTCAGCAAATCACACCACAGATAGCCATTTTCTTGCTGAAGAAACTCCAAGACGCTATTGTGCGTTTCTACAACTTGGTTTTTCTCAGCATCCGTCAACATATCCTGTGCTAGTAGATGGGGGAAAAGTAGCGATGTTCCTGGATTATAGTGTTTGAGAAAAATACCGAGAGGGGCGAGTTCTCGAATTATTTCACCTAAATTACTCTCAATTGTCCCGTCGTCTCGTAATAGGATGGGCATGACAAAATGACTAACTTCAGTACCGTGAATTGAAAATACTATATTTAACTTTAACTCAAAAGTCACTATTTCCCATAGGGATACCGGAGTTTGTTTTTAGTGACTAGATTTAAATAACCAAGCGATTCTACCATCTGCAATCAGAAATTTGTCGGCAGAATGATGCTCAAAAGTACCACAACGATTTAATCTAGTACAAGCGAACTAACTTGGGTGTGGAATGTCTGACTTAATTTTGTTTTGGCATCGTCGTGATTTACGTATTGCTGATAATACAGGACTAGTAGAGGCGAGAAAGCAAACAGCAAAAGTAGTAGGCGTATTTTGCCTTGACCCTCAAATTTTAGAACGAGATGATGTAGCGCCGGCGAGAGTCACATATATGATTGGCTGCTTACAGTTACTACAACAGCGATATGCCGAAGTAGGCAGTCAATTGTTAATATTTCATGACAATCCCGTGATCGCCATACCCAATTTAGCGGCAGCCTTAAACGCCAAAGCTGTATTCTGGAATTGGGATGTAGAACCATATTCACAAATACGCGATCGCAATGTCATCGATGCCCTAAAAGAAAAAGGCATTGAGTTTCTTAACCAAAATTGGGATCAAATCCTCCACTCCCCAGATGAAATTCGTTCAGGTGCCAATAGTCCTTACACTGTTTACACTCCCTTTTGGAAAAACTGGAGTAGTAAACCAAAAGCCGAACCAGCACCCACCCTGGAAAAAGCCGAAGGTTTAACCCCCAAAGAACAAGAAATTGCCCAGCAAGCCGGAGTCATCACCTTACCTTCAGCCAAAGACTTAGGATTTGTTTGGGATGGAGATTTAATTTTGCCACCAGGAGAAGCAGCCGCATTATCCAGATTAGAAGAATTTAGCGCTAATGCCATTAATGAATATCAAGAACAACGTAACTTTCCCGCCGTTGATGGCACATCACAACTGAGTGCAGCTTTAAAATTTGGTGTCATTGGCATTCGTACCGTGTGGCAAACTACCATAGAAGCACAAAAAAATACCCGCAGTGACGAAGCCGCAGCAGGTATCCGCACATGGCAACAAGAATTAGCTTGGCGGGAGTTTTATCAACACGCCATGTATCATTTCCCAGAATTAGCCGAGGGTGCTTACCGCGACAACTTCAAAAACTTTCCTTGGCAAAATAACACAGAACATTTTCAAGCTTGGTGTGAAGGAAAAACAGGCTATCCCATTGTTGATGCAGCCATGCGCCAATTAAATGAAATCGGTTGGATGCATAATCGTTGTCGAATGATTGTTGCTAGTTTCTTAACCAAAGACTTAGTAATTAATCCCCAATGGGGAGAAAAATACTTCATGCAGAAACTCATTGACGGTGATTTATCTGCTAACAATGGTGGCTGGCAATGGAGTGCTTCGAGTGGCATGGACCCCAAACCCCTACGGATTTTCAACCCAGCTAGTCAAGCCCAAAAATTTGACCCCGACGGCGAATATATCCGGCAGTGGGTATCTGAATTGCGGTCAATGGATACAGAATATTTAGTAACTGGTAAAATTCCCCCATTGGAGCGTCATGGTACTGACTACCCTGAACCCATTGTGGATCATAAAGTGCAACAAGCTTTGTTTAAAAAGATGTATCAACAACAAAAAGAGATGTTGGGGTAAAATATGCTAGAAATTATAGAAAGAGATGCATATTTACAAGCAGTACGTATCTATCTACAGATTACGTGTAGCAGTTGGTTTTAAGGCTTCTTCAAAATATTGTCGATATAACTCACAACTGGATATAACCTGATTTCCTTGCAGCTTCACTAACCCCATGCTGTGCAACTTAAATGCTAAAGTCTGTTCTAACTCTACAGGTATTGATGACTTGATTACCTCTTCATACGCTGCTGCTAATTGCGGATGTTCTTGTAGGCTGCGTAAATGACGATGTAAATGATTGCTATAAATTCCTGCATCTGTAACTGCTGCTTGGATTAACTGCTTAAAAGTCAAGTATTGTTGCGCTAAATGATAAAAAGCTTGCTGTACTAGATATGGATGTCCATCCACAAGCTGCATCAATTCTGATAACTCATTTTCAGATAAATTAAGTCCATATCGTTGTGCTAAATTGCATACTTGTACAAGTGTAAATGTTTGTAATTCAATTGCTAAACCCACATTAAAAGGAGATTTATTAATATCAAGGGGGATATATACTTCTGTGGAATGAACAATTACCAAACGCAAATTTTGCCACCGAGGATTACCGCTATCTCCATAGGCTGCTTCTTCATACCAAGAACGCAATAAAGTAAAGAAATCATCAGCAATTTCTGGATGTAAAAACACCTCATCAACTTGATCTAAAGCTAAGACCAAAACACCATTAATTTCTGGCAGCACACAGTCTTCAAAATAAGCAGTGCAGTTGCTTTTACTGCCAAAAGTTTCGCTCCAATAATCCTCGACTTTATGGGGTAACTGAAGCTTACGAGTAATCGCAGCACAAAACCAACGCAAGAATTTATCTAAGTCATGAAAAATAGCACTTTCAGCTCGCTGTAAGCTTAAAGCTACAGTACGTACTGATAAATTTTGTTGTTGAGCATGGGCTAAAATTCTTACCATTAAAGAAGTTTTACCCATTTGACTGGGTGCCTTAATACGGATTAATGCCCCATCTCTGGTAATTTCCTCATAACAGCGAGACTCTACCGGAGGACGTTCCATATACAAAGCAGAGTCCAATGGTATGACTCCAACTGGTGATTCTAATTCTAGAGTTTGGGGACTGGTTACTGGGAGAGAGGGAGAAAATTTTTGAATTGTGAGTTCTTCAGAAGCTCGTTGTGCTAAAACAGCCATCAAATTAGTTTTACTGACTTTTTCTCCTAAACTAGCTGATAGTATCTGCCATAACTTTGGCCCCACGTCATGCTTAATATATTCTGGAGCATAGTCACATTCTGCGGCAATTTTGTCATATTTTTGCCCTAGTAAAGCTCCGCGTAGTACAACTACTTCAATATTTTTCAAATGTCTTTGAGTCTTAGCAAAAACTGCTTGATCTGCAATTTTTAAAGCCGTCTCAAATGTTATTGTTTGTTCTTGAATACTTTCGGTCATTATCTTAAATTTATTTAACTAAGTTATCTGAAGATTTTAATTTATTTAAATTCGAGTTTTAAATTCTCAACTAGCTTTTTCTGCTACCTGTTGCAGCATTTTAGTCAATGGATGTTCAGGGTATTGCAAACAAAATATTCCACTACTACCGAGTTGTGCCATATCTTCTGAAAGTGGAAACATACCTGCAACTGGGACGTTATAAGTTCTTTCTACTTTTTGCTGTAGCGATGAAAAGTCCATGCGGTTGGGTGTTTTATTCACGATCATCATCATCTTGCTGACTTGAAGTTGACGAGCAATATTAACTGTTACCGCAGTACCTTGAAAGTCTTGGCGATCTGGACGGATAATCACAATTAAAAGATCAGAAATAGCTATAGATAGTAAAGTTTCTCGGCTAAGTCCGGGGTGAGTATCAATAAATAAATAGTCTAATTCTAGCTCTTTAATTAATCTTTGTAATCCACTATTAAGTAAACTAACGTTATATCCTTCGCTGATTATTTTGGCAATTTCATCAGCATTGATACTTGAAGGTATCAGAAAAACCTTCCCTTGAGCGATCGCCAGATTAGAAGTCACATCACAGGCAGTATCAGCAATGGAACTACGATGCCATAAATAATCATTTAATGTCTTACTTGTAATTTTTTCATCAATAGCAAATAGAGCATGAATCCCAGGAGATTGCAGGTCAGTATCTACAATTGCCACTCGCTTATTTTGTAGGGCCATTTTTACCGCTAAATTTGCTGTTAAGTTAGATTTACCAGTTCCGCCACGGAATGAGTGAATCGCAAGAATTTTAGACATAGAGGGATAATTTGTAATTCGTAATAGAGCCTACGGCACGCTAACGCGTTAGCGATACGTAATTCGTAATTAAGATATCTTGGTATTACGAAGGGATGCAATTTCTATTTGTAATTGTTGAAAATAATCAGTTTGAGTAATTTCTGCTACTTGATGTGCGACTTTATGTAAATCAATTTCGATTTGCATCTCTTGGAGTTGGAGTTGTATCGCTGCTTCCTGCTGTTTCCGTAGACTTTCTAATTCAGCTTTTTCCTGTTTGACAATTGCCAATTCCTGTTGCAAAGCAGCAACTTCTGCCCTTAAAGTCTTTTCGGTATCTCGCAAGTAAGACTGAGTTTTGTGTTTTACCTGATCCTTCCTCAACTGATTCCGGGCTAGTTTGGAAGGAAAAAGCCTGAGAACATTATTACTACCTGCATTTTTGAAAGCAGTGAAGTTAATAATTTTGGCGGTGACTGCTTCGTGACTGATATCAAGGGGATGTTGGGGCATGATTTACTCCATGTCATCAACGTCTGTGTTGGGAGTGTGTGGATCTATATCTTTCTCAAATTACGCGATCGCACCACACGACGAAAGATCAGTTTTGTAGCGAAGCAATCTTTGGAAAACTGGTCTTGACAATTTATTTATTTTGTGGGTAAGACCAAAATTTTGATAGTATAGTATTGAATAAAGATTCAATTAAGTAGGTAATTCAATATTTAATTTATGATTAATCTAGAGCAAATTCACTCACTTACAGACTTTAAACGCAACGTCAAACAGTTTCTAGAGCGGATCAAAGCGACAAAATCACCTCTCGTGCTTACCGTCAATGGTAAAGCAGAAGTCATCGTCCAGGATGCAAGCGCCTTTCAGGAAATGATAAATAGACTTGAGCGTACAGAAGAAGAACTGCGTCAGCTAAAGTTAGAAGCATTACAACGAGATATTGCGATCGCCGCCGAACAGCTAAAGCATGGAGAATATACTGAATATGATGATGAGTCGCTGTCTAATTTGCTGGAAAATATCAAGGCACGAGGACAGAGTAAGCTAAAGCGGGATAGCTGACAATGAATCATTACAGACTTTCCCAGCAAGCCGAACAAGACTTGGAAGATATCTGGACTTACCTTGCTCAACAGAATCAAATTGCAGCCGATAAACAGATAGCTCAAATTCTGAATCGTTTTCCCATGCTTGCTCAGTTTCCTGATATGGGCAAAAAGCGAGATGATTTAATGAAGGAACTGAAAAGCTTTCCTGTGAAGCCTTACGTTGTGTTTTACACAAAAATAACTGATGGCGTAGAAATTTTTCGAGTATTACATCAATCAAGAGATATTGAAGGCGAGTTTTCTTAATTTAATTTATTTGCTAATTTATTTATGCACATTATGGATTCACAGGAGAATATTCCCCAAAGCGCCAACGCATAGAACAAGCATTCCTGCTTTCCAATACCTGCTCAATATTAAACTCTACTAAACGTTGCGCCCCAGCAAACTCACTTAATCTTTCTATATCCCAAATTACCTTTGCTTTTCCAGTTAATTGCAACGTGTGACTTTGTACAAAATCTATAAATAATAAGCCTGCATTGGGATTTACAATCAAGTTACCAAAAGTCTGAAACATATTATTACCAGAGTAATCGGGAAACACAATTTTATTACTATTCAAAACTTGCACAAATCCCGGAAGTCCTCCTCTGTGGGAAGTATCAGCCCCACTTTCTGGATGATAACTAGCGATGAAAAAGGTATCAGCTTGGGTTATCCAAAGTTGATTTGTCTCGCTCAAAGCATCTCTGATAAAAGTTTCAGGTTGTTCTAGTGAATCAATTACAGTTTTTTTTATGTGACGTATCTGAATATATTTAGGACAGTTAAAAAATACCTGCTGAATTTGTACTTTTATGTTCTCCTGCTTTATCTCTGCTTTGCCATTCAAACGTAAACGCCTGCGGTTTGTCAAATCAATTACTAATAGCCCAATATCATTGTTAGTTTGCAGATTTTGGTGTAATGGGTCGGTTGGTATGGGAGTAGTATTAATCTGTATAGTTTGCGTGTTTAAAACCTCTACAAAACCAGGGTTTCCTGTTAATAAAGATGCCCAAACTCTAGCTTTGCTATCAACTGTACTAGCAATTGCCAATTGCTGCGTATGCAGAAATTCTTGAGCAGATGGTTTGATTGTACTACTAATAACATTACACAGACGTTGCGCCTCTTCTCGCACTCCCGCCTGAGTTTGGACGGCAATTTCTCCAGAATGGAAAGACATTGTATTAATTCATAATTAAGAAATGACATTGTATACTTTCTATACATTTATTTAATCTTCGTTATATAATCTCAAATTTTCAAGATCAGTTTTGGAGTTATGGCAACAAGGATAAATGATCTTGGCGATCGCAAAATTTTATGCTATTGCAAAAAACCTTGTCATTCTGCAAATATATCTATAAATGATTGAGGTATCGTAGGACTCACTTAAAAATCGTGGCTACTCTCAAAGCTTCTCAACAGGGACTCGCAAGCATTAAACAAGCCAGAAGTGAAAAGGCTTGGTCTGTTGATGATTTCAGATGGATAGAATTAGCCAGTGAAGTTTTAGGTGTCTCTTGGCAAGAACATGGTGTTCTCTCTGTTGGTGTATCAGAAGGAACATGGAAACGTTTCTTAGCCGGAAAGCAAGCAATTAATGCTGAGGCGTTTAAAGCCTATTGTCAGGTGCTTGGGCTGAATTGGGAAGAGGTGGTAGAAGAGAAGGCAGAGGGGGACAAGGGGACAAGGGGACAAGGGGACAAGGGGGACA
>NZ_CAWUDM010000099.1:0-21010 GCF_963920855.1 Nostoc sp. CCY0012
AAGCAGGGGGGCAGGGGGCAGGGGAGAAAAACTACCCACAAGGAATGGGGCTTTTCTACGAGATGCTGCGCGTAGCTTGCTTCTCCATAGGAAGGAGTACAACCAAGAGAGCAAGGGAGCTATAGCCCACAATTTCACTCGGCTTTAAACCTTATCTTTTGGTCAAAAATCAAGAGCGGGGATTGGGGACTGGGATATCAGGTGGATATTTTACCTCCTCACTCAGAATTTTTTTATATGATCCAAAAATGCTGCAATGACGTGGGAATAGTTATTGCAGGAATTTGGCTTGTGTTGCCGTCTGCTTGTACCTTCTCTTATTGTGCAATGTTGTATTAAAATTAAGTTAACTTTAATTAAGATTCTTGTTGGTATCGCCGTAATGCTTTATCGGCTACAGGGTGATTCACGATCAAAGATCAAATTAAACAAAATGGATTTATAAACGTCCGTTGCAAATTTAATCTAGTAACAAGGTGATAAACATCGGTTACTAGAGAGAGATTGTTAATTGTATTGGCATCTAGAGGCAAATTAAAATGAAATTCTCCTGGAGAGTCTTAGTACTCTGGACATTGCCGGCTCTGGTAATTGGCTTTTTCTTCTGGCAAGGGGCCTTTGCTGGCGCTCCTGCTGATATGAGTAGAAATGCAGCCAATACCCGCATGACTTATGGCCGCTTTTTAGAATACTTGGACGCTAACCGTGTCACCAGTGTGGATCTTTATGAAGGCGGGAGAACGGCAATTGTCGAAGCCCGCGATCAAGATATTGAAAACCGTTCTCAGCGCTGGCGGGTAGATTTGCCGATTAATTCTCCTGAGTTAATTAGCAAGCTCAAAGAAAAACACATTAGTTTTGATGCCCACCCCATGCGTAATGATGGCGCTATCTGGGGATTATTGGGGAATCTCATTTTTCCAATTTTATTGATTACTGGATTGTTCTTTTTATTCCGTCGTTCTAGCAACCTTCCCGGTGGGCCAGGACAAGCGATGAACTTTGGCAAATCTAAGGCGCGCTTCCAAATGGAGGCAAAAACTGGAGTCAAGTTTGACGACGTAGCAGGTATTGAAGAAGCTAAAGAAGAACTGCAAGAAGTTGTTACCTTCCTCAAACAGCCAGAAAGATTTACTGCTGTAGGCGCACGTATTCCTAAAGGGGTGCTGTTAATTGGGCCTCCGGGAACTGGTAAAACTTTACTGGCAAAAGCTATCGCCGGGGAAGCTGGCGTGCCTTTCTTCAGCATTTCCGGTTCCGAATTTGTGGAAATGTTTGTGGGTGTGGGTGCATCCCGCGTCCGTGATTTGTTCAAAAAAGCTAAAGATAACGCTCCTTGTATCATCTTCATCGATGAAATTGACGCTGTAGGTCGACAAAGGGGTGCTGGTATCGGTGGCGGTAACGATGAACGGGAACAAACCCTAAACCAGTTGCTCACCGAAATGGACGGGTTTGAAGGTAACACAGGTATTATTATTATCGCTGCTACCAACCGCCCCGATGTACTCGACTCAGCATTGTTACGTCCCGGTCGTTTTGACCGCCAAGTAACTGTTGATGCACCAGATATCAAAGGACGCTTGGAAGTTTTACAAGTTCATGCGCGCAATAAGAAGCTTGATACCAGTGTATCTTTGGAAGCGATCGCTCGCCGGACTCCTGGTTTTACCGGTGCTGATTTAGCTAACTTACTCAACGAAGCAGCTATTCTTACCGCTAGACGACGCAAAGACGCCATAACTCTCCGGGAAATTGATGATGCGGTAGACCGGGTAGTGGCGGGTATGGAAGGTACTCCTTTGGTAGATAGCAAGAGTAAGCGCTTGATTGCTTACCATGAAATAGGACACGCTTTGGTTGGGACATTGTTAAAAAACCATGACCCCGTACAAAAAGTGACTCTAATTCCACGAGGACAAGCCCAAGGTTTAACTTGGTTTACTCCCAACGAAGAACAAGGATTAATTTCTCGTTCTCAACTCAAAGCCAGAATTACTGGTGCGTTGGGCGGTCGCGCCGCTGAAGAAGTGGTATTTGGCCCGGCTGAAGTAACTACTGGTGCTGGTGGAGACTTACAACAGCTATCGGCAATGGCAAGACAAATGGTGACCCGATTCGGGATGTCCAACTTAGGGCCGCTGTCGCTAGAAAGCCAACAGGCAGAAGTATTCTTGGGTCGTGACTGGATGAGTAAATCTGATTACTCAGAATCCATTGCCGCCCGTATCGATGGTCAAGTCCGCGAAATCGTGGAAGAGTGCTATGAGAACGCTAAGAAAATTATGCGTGATCATCGTACCGCCTGCGATCGCTTAGTCGATTTGCTCATCGAAAAAGAAACCATTGACGGCGAAGAATTTCGTCAAATTGTCGCTGAATACGCTGAAGTGCCTGAAAAAGCACAGTATGCGCCCCAACTGTAATATTTGATTTTTTCCGGGCTACCGTCTGGAAATTCACTAACAAATAATCAATCAACTGAGGATGTCTTACCGCATCCTCATTTTTATTTACACACAACGTTACTGGCCCTTTAAAATTTGGCGAGAGAGCGATAAAGTTCTCGCTATCAACAAAAAATTATCTTACATTTAACGTAGGTTAAATTTTGGTAGGTTGAAAAAATTAGATGACAGTACCTCAACCAAAAGTCTCGATAAATTCCCAACTTTACGACCAAGATTTTTATCTATGGCTAGAAACGACAGCACAACAACTAAAAGCAGGCAAATTTGCCGAAGTTGATTTAGCCAATCTCATCGAAGAAATTGAATGCATGGGGAGAAGTGAAAAAAGAGCATTAGAGAGCAATTTAGTTATGTTATTAATGCACTTACTAAAACATAAATATCAGCCAGAAAAACGCACCAATAGTTGGCTTTCGACTATATTTGAGCATCGGCGCCGATTAAATAAAAATTTGCAAGATAGTCCAAGTTTAAAAAACTACTTTTCCGAAACCTTTGAAGAATGTTATCAAGATGCACGTCAACAAGCAGCCTTAGAAACCGATTTACCACTTGATACCTTTCCTGTGAAATCTCCTTTTACTGCTGATGAATGCTTGCAGCAAGATTTTCTATCTGAGTAGTTGAACACCTCAATATACAAGGTTGGGTTAAGTTCAGCGCAACCCAAAGAAGCCTATATCTGGAAAACCTCGTCTTGTGTTTCCCGTTGTCGCCGTTTTTTCGCAATCCCTAAATTTTCTTGTTCTCTTGCCCATACCTGCTGTTCAATTAATTTCACTCAGATAAACGCTGGGCGATCGCCTGCAATAATACCTCAAATTCTGATTCAGTATGAATTTTGGAAGTCAGTGTATTCATATCTTTAAGAGTATTAGCTAGTCGTGGTAAGTATTGGCGAATTTCTGTGTACAAGTCAATGTCATCCCTAAAACCATTTAGATTAGCCGCAGATACGCCTTTTAATGCAGCCTCAAATTCTTGAGTTTTGTCTTCCCAATATTTGACATAATGAAGTCGATCAATAGGTTTATAAATAGCAGCGTCATTTAGAATAATGGGGAAAATGCGCTTACCAAATTCACCATTTTTGGCAATTTCCACTAATTCATACATACAGTTTTCTGATTTTAAATACTCATTACTGATGACTATAATCACACATTTCGCCCTGCTTAATCGCTGCATAAATGCTTTAAAATTTTCTTTATAAGCAACGGCATTTTTATCACGAATAATTTTAATATCTTGCGCTTTAAATGCTTGCTCTATTTGTTCTACCACGGTTTCGCTGTGGTTATCCCGTAGGGTATAGGAGATAAAAACCTCCTTTTGAGGATTATCTTTTGGCTGATGTGCAAAAAATTTGTTTCTCTCTTGTTCTAATTCGCTTTGTAACTTTGTTACTTGGGGGCTATCTTCTCTATATTCTCGCTCAGATGAATACAAAACATCATCAATTAATCTGCGAACGTCTACCATTTCATAGCTGTTTTCACATTCAACTTGATAACGACGAGCATTAAAGCGTTTATTGAGTGATTCCAGAGAATAAAAATGAGGAATCAGCAAGTTTTTACAAATATCGCAGTTACAAGGAACAAAAGTTTGATATTGCAAACGTTCATAAGAACTGTGAATTTTCTCTAGCTCATGGGTAACGACTGCCATTAATTCTTTTTTACGGCTACCAGTAACACGAATTTTGATTTCTCGTTGATTGTAGTTTTCTATAACTTCAGCACGGGTTTGGTTTTTGTGGAGAATAACACCTGTTTTCCACACGAGTTTTTGTTGTTCAATCCAAGGGTGTGTTTCAACAATAAAACGGGTGAGGATACCTTTAGGCATGAAGTCATAGCTGTAGCGCAAAATCAGATTGTTGGTATCGTCCCAGTTATAGTCAGGTTGTTCAATGGAAAGCAATTGCGGCGCGATGTAAGTACCAGGAAGACTAGGAATTTCGTAGCATAGTTTGAACCGCATCATTAATTGCAGCAGTTCATCTCGCATTTGGGCATATTCGCCATCTTGCCAAATATTTTCGAGGTCATTCCGTGTAAAACAACCCAGGTTTTGCTTGACAGTATCATTATCTAAAACTTTGTAAACCGCAGTGGTTCCCCATTCGGGTTTGAGGATGACGTAGTGTTTGAGTGTGGCATCATCTTGGAAGTGGAGACAAATACCGAGGTCGTGTAAATAACTACTTAAACGCAGCATATCTGTGCGGTCTGTTAAATTATTCACTCGGCAAAGACGGCAATATTCTTCCAGGCTGATGTAATTGCGGGAATAGTTTTCTAATGCTGCTCTGACTCTCACCCAGAGTTTTGGTAGCGGTGTGCCTACATGGGGAAGTCTGCTAATGTAAAGTTGAATCGCGTCTTTAATTTCTGCTAAACCGCGATTAGTAGCTAAGTTAGTAGTCAAAACTTCTTTGAGATTGGTGAACTCTCCACGTAACTGGCGTTCATTGACTTCATATTGACGCTCTTGTTTTTCATTTTTGATGATAATCACCGGACTATTATCGCTGAGGAGTTCAACAACGTTCAGCCACCAGTAAAAATCAGTGTTTTCTTTGCGGGTATCAGCGACCAAGACATAAAGGGAACGCTTACTCAGGAAAAATTGATGGGTTTGATGATAGATTTCCTGTCCGCCGAAATCCCAGATATTCACACGAAAGTCTTCGCCATTAGATTGTGTAAAGTGCCAACGGATAACCTCAATACCCTCGGTTGATTTTTCATCTGATTCGAGTTGGTAAGTTTCGTCTTTGATTTTCTTGGCTAAAGAGGTTTTACCTGCTCCCCCTTCACCAACAATTAAGAACTTAACTTCGTAAATAGGTTCGGTTTCGGTTGGATCTTGCACCCGGAAATAGAAATCGAGGATTTCGTTTACATCACCAATATCTCCGTATAATTGTTTTGTCCCCAAAATTTCAGGTGGAATCGGGACTGGATTCATACGAAGATCCAGTTCTGTTAGGTTTGGTAGTTGCTGAATTTCCGGTGGCAGACTGCTCAGTTGATTCTTTTTGAGGTCGAGCGATTGCAGGTTGGTGAGTTGGACAATTTCTTTTGGCAGACTGCTCAGTTGATTGAAGCTGAGGTCAAGCGATTGCAGGTTGATGAGTTGGACAATTTCCGCTGGTAGACTGCTCAGTTGATTGAAGCTGAGGTGGAGCGATTGCAGGTTGGTGAGTTGGACAATTTCTGGTGGCAGACTGCTCAGTTGATTGCCGCCGAGGTGGAGCGATTGCAGGTTGATGAGTTGTCCAATTTCTTTTGGCAGACTGCTCAGTTGATTGCCGCCGAGGTGGAGCGATTGCAGGTTGGTGAATTGGACAATTTCTGGTGGCAGACTGCTCAGTTGATTACTGAAGAGGTCGAGCGATTGCAGGTTGGTGAGTTGGACAATTTCTGGTGGCAGACTGCTCAGTTCATTGTTGAATAGTTTGAGCGATTGCAGGTTGGTGAGTTGAACAATTTCTGGTGGCAGACTGCTCAGTTGATTACTGGAGAGGTCGAGCGATTGCAGGTTGATGAGTTGTCCAATTTCTTTTGGCAGACTGCTCAGTTCATTAACCCTGATATCTAGGGTTTGCAGGTTGGTGAGTTGAACAATTTCTGGTGGCAGACTGCTCAGTTGATTACTGGAGAGGTCGAGCGATTGCAGGTTGATGAGTTGTCCAATTTCTTTTGGCAGACTGCTCAGTTCATTAACCCTGATATCTAGAGTTTGCAGGTTGGTGAGTTGGCCAATTTTCACTGGCAGACTGCTCAGTTTATTACCGCTAAGGTGGAGCGATTGCAGGTTGGTGAGTTGGACAATTTCCGCTGGCAGACTCCTCAGTTGATTACCTCTGAGGTCGAGTGATCGCAGGTTGGTGAGTTGTCCAATTTCTTTTGGCAGACTCCTCAGTTGATTACTGGAGAGGTCAAGCGATCGCAGGTTGATGAGTTGTCCAATTTCTTTTGGCAGACTGCTCAGTTGATTGAAGCTGAGGTAGAGCGATCGCAGGTTGACTAGTTGGACAATTTCCGGTGGCAGACTCCTCATTTGATGACCTCTGAGGTCGAGCGCTTGCAGGTTGATGAGTTGGACAATTTCTGGTGGCAGACTGCTCAGTTGATTACCGCTGAGGTCGAGCGATCGCAGGTTGGTAAGTTGTCCAATTTCCGGTGGCAGTGTTGTTAAGCCTTTGTCATAAAGGTTTAATTTTGTTACCTTATCTCTGGCAGCTTGTGCAATAATTTGCAGCAGTTCTTCTTGATTCATTTAGTTTTTTTATATAAATCTGACTATGAGTTGCTGCTTAGACACGCAGTAGAGAAATTTAGCTAATTAATAATGTAACTTGTATCAATAGTAAGTGCTGAGTAAAAAAAGTTAAGACTTGCTGTAAGTGCAAGGTGTAATTTGAGTCCAGTTAATAAACTGGCCAGATTATTTATACCAGTAAAACTATTAATGAATAGAATCACATTAAAGCACTTAATTTTAGGTAAAAAAATATGCAAACAATTAATCCAGCAAAAGACAGTGCAGCGTGGATTATTCAAACATGGGCTGCTTTTTTATTCTCTATATCGATGACCACTTTCGGCATTGTCAACTTACCTGTTGATAACTGGGTCAAAGGATTCATGGGTATGGGTTTGGCATTTTCTATTGGCTCAAGTTTCACATTGGCAAAAACCACTAGAGACTTACATGAAACCAAAAGATTAACCGCGAGAATTGATGAAGCGAAAGTAGAAAAGTTGCTTTCCCAGCATGATCCACTCAATTTCAAATGAAAAACAAAAACAATTCGCAATTCGCAATAAAAATAAAAATAAAAATAATCTAGAACGGCAAAACTAACTGGAGAGGTGAGACTAAAGGCTTAATTACGTATGCGTCTTAGAAAATATCAAACGAGTTTACTATGCTTCCAACCTACCTCTAGCAAGTTTTACCGCTCTAGAAAATAATAAAGGACTGGTGTTACCAGTCCTCTACTTTGTATATTGAACTTTTTTATTAAAGGGATTTTTTGCTCTTTAACTTGCGTTTTTTACGTCGCCGTTCAGCAGCAGCAACAGCTTGTTCTACAGGGTAACCCACAACAGGGATAACCTGATATTTGCGCTCTTCTTCTAACTTTTTCAGTTCGGTGTAATCAACCCAATGAATGCAATCAACTGGACAAGTATCTATCGCTTCTTGGATTAGTTCTTCTCCATCCCCATCTTGGCGAATCACGCGCGATCGCCCATAATCTGGTTCAATGTAGAAGGTATTACGCGCAACGTGAGCGCAGTGTAAACAGCCAATACAGGTGATTTCGTCAACGTAAACACCCTTTTGACGCACCACACCGCCCAATTCCGGTTCTAAACCAGAGCGTTCTGGGTCATCTCGTAAAAAACCACCTAACTCTGGTTCTAAACCGGAACGATTGTCGTCTGCTTGTTCATCCGGCGACGGCAGAAAATCAGCCATTACGCACTCCAGCGTTGTACTACCAGGCGAATCGAACCATCTTGATTTTTTTGTTGTTCAGCTACTTGAAAACCGACACGTGCAGTTTCTTTGACAACTGTTTGGTAAGCATAGCGCTGTGTTACTTGGCGTAAGAACCCGTCTACAGACAAGCCTTGTTGCCAATATTGCAAATCAGCTACCAATTCATATTCCTTGCCATTCCATCTAAAACCGATGTCATAGCCGTTTTCCTGTTCAATAGTTACTTCCGCAGGATGAGTTTGGCCGCGGTAGCCGCGTACTTCCCTGGGGCCTGGTTTCCAGTCTATGCCCAACTCAGTCAGAGCATCTTTTAAAGAGTCAAGGTTACGGATTTGAGTCTTAATTTGGCTAAAGTGTGACATGGCGGTTGTTAGTAAATGACGCTAAACTTTTGAGAAAACTTACCAATCGCTGTAAGTGGCTTGCGTATTTGCCACAGCAGACTGCTGCTGCACCTGAGCAGCAAAAAATTCCGAGGTTGGCTCATGACTGAGTACTTGTCCCAGCTGTGCCTCTATTGCTGCTGTAACCTCAGCGCAAGAATTACCCACAATGCCAGTGACTTTCTCTTGTACCCGACCGTCTGGATAAATTATGAACTCTAATGTCTCCATGCTTTTGGCCAACCACGATAGTACGCTTGAATTGTACTGCCTTAGCAGCAGGCTACATATATAGCCTTCGGAACATTGTTACTTAGATATAAACTTGTCATTTGTTAACTAATGTTCCATCCCTCGAAATATATATCTCAGAATCTTTACAAAATTTATTAGTATTATAAGCACATACGTCAGTTATTAGTTAGTTTCTCTTAACCTCATCGATTAGTCAAGTTGATGATTAATTGGGCAAAGTAAGCATTAAAATGCCGAAAAACAAGCGCTAGCAGTAGTATAGCTAGCTAGGTGATTTACAAAAATATACGTTTTATTGAAAAAATTTATCATTACTATTGAACTTATACTATTCTTGCCATAGTTTAGATTCAATGCTAAGTAGTATCCCCCCAAAGGATTATTTTATTGATTTTATTGAGTTTTATTGGTGCGATCGCCTGAGGAACATGAATTAAATATCATGCAAATCTAATTTTTGACCTCATCCCAGGGAAGAGGAGTAGGGAGCAGAGAGCAGAGGGAAGACAACAAATATATTGATGGTGCCTTGCGCTGGGCGACAACAGTCCCTACGAATAATTTACATTCCTTCATATACATTATTGATTTTTTCTCACCAACTTACTTAGTTAAAAAAGGGTTTTCTGGGAGCAAAAATATAAATAATCTAGATAAATTTAAAAAGATGAAAAATTTGCTTAATTTTAGAGGATCTATAGGTTCACTTTTTTATGAAAATTCGTTGCAATACTTAACTTTTTTCTAATTAAAAAAAATAAATATAGATTAAAAATAATAACTAACATAATAATTTATGAAGTTTATTAGGCTAGATTAAGAGTATGCTTAATCGTTGGAGCCTAGTTCAAAGTTTGGATAAATAGGTGCAAAAAACTAAATAATCATTAATTATTTGTCATGTGTTCGAGTGCTAATAGCTAATGATTAAAAATTTATTTGTAACCGACTTAGGAACTAGGTTATTGAGCCAGGCGTTGGAAACTTCAACTGAGCCAAGTAATAAGAGCAAACACCAAAGCAACCTTAACCACAAGAAGTAACAATGATTGAAAAAATTTTGCTAGCGGTTTCTGGCTTGGGACATGCAGAAGAAATGCTCAAAACCTTAAAAGAAGTGCCATCTATCCAATCTGCAAAAGTGACAGTTTTGCATGTTGTCTCTGCCCAAAGTACTGCGGCGGCTATGACAGATAAATGGGAAGAAGGTGGCAAAATCCTGGCTAATGCTATTCAGTCTCTGAATTTAGATCCCAGTCAGGTTTCTTCAATTTTGCGACAAGGTGATCCCAAGGATGTAGTTTGTCAAGTGGCAGATGAAATAGATGCTGACTTAATTATTATGGGTTCACGTGGACTTAAGCGTCTACAATCGATTTTATCTAACTCAGTTAGTCAGTATGTTTTTCAACTGTCTTCCCGTCCCATGCTGCTGGTAAAAGATGACATTTATGTCAAGAAAATTAAGCGTGTTATGGTGGCGATGGATAACTCTGATTCGGCAAAACACTGCTTAAGTTTGGCTTTGTTCTTGTTACGAGATATTCCAGGTGGTCAGTTAATTTTGACTAATGTAACTACAGATTTGCGTGGTAAAACATCTGAAGTTACGGAAATTGTCCCCGACAAAAGTTCAGCTTTGGGATCTGCGGTTGCGGAAGCACAAAAGTACGGTGTCCAAACACGTTGTTTTACCAGTAGCGGTAAACCAGGTGAAGAAATCTGTCGTCTAGCAGAAGAATTAAATACAGACTTATTATTACTCGGATCTCCAGACCGTCGGCCATCGGTGGCTAAGAGTTTTGTCGATATAGACAGACTCATAGGCGCTTCTTTGTCTGACTATGTTCGAGTTAATGCTACTTGTCCGGTTTTGTTGGCGCGGACAGCAGTTTAACATCACAATGAGTTTTGCGGTTGGTCAACAAAAAACCCCTGCACCAATGGTGTTGGGGTTTTTCATTTTATGCACAAATGTCAAGAATCTTTTCCACCTTCACGGCTAGCAGTTTGGATGTAAAGAACTATTAAAAACACAGCGGGAACTAATACGAACAGAATGCTCGCTACGAACCCTAGCTCATTCACTTGCATAGCAAGAAAGCCTCTCTTTAATTTTATTTTCCAGTCAACAACTTTAGAATAGCATTATCGATGCCTGTGTTCATCCAATTTCTTTTACTTTCTTAGCTAGGGCTTTGTGACTACGCTAACTGGCCCATTGACTAAGGTTTGACAAGCTAGGCGATAATTATCAGGTTTTTTCTGAAATTTGCGGTTTTCTACATCTGTCCGCGGGGAAAGATTTTCCATTCCTTCAACTATCTCGACAATACAAGTACCACATTGACCATTGCCGTTACAATTGGTCATCTTGCCAATGAATTTATATATATCAATGTCATTTTGCATGGCCTTGAGTCGAAGATTAGCCCCATCCGCCGCAATTACTTCTTTATCTTCTTTGACAAATTTGATGTTACCCATAGCAGATTGATTCCTCTTTGACTTTAGATGTAGCTGGAAAGGCGGATTTGTGGATAGGTTCTATACCCATCCTACTGAACTTATGGTAGGTTATTACAAAATATTAATAAATATCAAGTTTTAAAAAATAATTCTCAAAAAATAGGACAGGTAAAATACCTGCCCTAGTAATTGATCATGAATTAACTTATCTAAATCCAACTGCTGCTTGCCATACAAAAGCTAGCAACAAAAAGAAGACAGGAATAATTGGGAGAACATCCACCAAGGGGTCGAAAATTTGATAAGCTTCAGGCAATTTTGCTAACAACAATGCTGCTTCCATGTTCTTTTAAATCCACCGATCCAACACAGTATTCATAATTGAGATGTATCTTAACATGGTTTGGGTATTGGGAATTGGAGATTGAGTACTGGGTATTTAATCTTTTGGGATGGAAAAATTCTTTCCCTAGTCCTCAGTCCCTGTTTCTGGTGAGTTGAGCCAGTGACCAAATTTTTCAGCAAAGGAATCACTTAATATTGCTTCACGAATCTTTTGGGTAAAACGAATTAGTTCGGTAATGTTGTGAATACTCAATAATGTGTAGGCTAGAATTTCCTGCGATCGCACTAAATGAGATATGTAAGCACGGCTAAAATTTTGACAAGCATAACAAGGGCAAGTTTCATCTAAGGGGGTAAAATCTTCACGAAACTTAGCATTCTTTAAATTCCACCGTTCTCCCTGGACAATTGCCGTACCATGTCGCGCCCAACGGGTAGGAATCACACAATCAAATAAATCTACACCAGAGGCGATCGCAATGGCCATTTCTCGATAAGTTCCCACACCCATCAAATAACGTGGCTTGTCGGGTGGTAATAGAGGTGCTGTAGTTCGCACAATTTCCGCCATGAGTTCTGGCGGTTCTCCCACACTCACACCACCAATGGCATATCCTGGTAAATCCAATTTAGCTAAAGCTTGGGCGGCTTGGGCGCGTAAATCTAAATATACGCCTCCTTGAACAATGCCAAACAAAGCCTGATCGCTACGTTGATGAAAAGTTATGCAGCGTTCTAGCCAGCGATAAGTTCTCTCAGTGGCTGCTTCTACATCTTGGCGGCTAGCTGGGTAAGGGGGACATTCATCAAACGCCATGATCACATCTGCCCCTAAAGTATTTTGAATCTCAATGGAGCGTTCAGGCGTTAAATGAATAACTTGTCCATCATGGGGCGAACGAAAAGTTACACCATCTTCCGTGATTTTTCGCATTTCGCTTAAGCTGAAAACCTGAAACCCACCAGAATCAGTGAGCATTGGCCCATTCCAGCCCATGAATTTGTGTAACCCACCGCCGCCAGCCACAATAGCTTCCCCTGGCTGCAAGTGGAGATGATAAGTATTAGATAAGACCATCTGTGCGCCAGTGGCTTTAAGTTGGTCTGGGGTGATAGTTTTGACGTTGGCTAGTGTCCCCACAGGCATAAACCTTGGGGTTTCCACGGGGCCGTGAGGGGTGTAAAATACCCCAGCCCTGGCTTTTGTCTGGCTACATCGAGCTAGGGATTGAAAAGAAAAGTTGGCACTCAAGGTAAGATTAACTCTATTTAGCTAGATTATAAGCAATACTTGCGTCCATTTTCTCAAACGCCTTCAGGGTGGCAATTTGAGATTAATTATTGATATTTCTTGGTTTGGGCAACAACCAAAGTAATACTATGCCAGAAATAATCCCACCAAACCAACCACCTAAAACATTAGTTAATATCCACCAACTAGACTTAGGAACAAATGGCCGCAGTACCAACCATTGCCCGAAACCAACAATTAATCCGTGTACAGCAGCGAATTGTATCCAGTTGTTTAACCCCACCAAGTAAAAAGGAATGATAAAAGCCAAAGTAGTTACTAATATCCACAAACAAACCGGAAAGGAAACCTGTCGGCGCAGTACAAACCATTGCTTGACTCCCACAGCTAATCCCCAAAAACAAACAGCCGCCAAATTACCTGCGATAAGCCCGAAGGGCATAGCTACGCTTATCGCAACAACATTAAAACCCAAAAAAAAGCCCCCAGCGTAACCAAAAACATTGGCGATCAACCACTGAGAATAAAAGCCCAATTGCAGCATTTTGGGGAGTTGAATTGATGTCAGTGGTCTGATAGTAGGAATTAATTTCTTTGGTAGCAGGGAAACGGCTGAACTATGCCGGGGTGCAATAAAAGACGATAATTCGTATGATGTGGCTTGAAGCTGACTCGAATGAAGCTGCGGTTTGTATGTTTGAGTTTTTGAATATTGCCTGAGTACGAAAGGATCAGCCAAAGCTTGCACCGCCGTTAAAGCTTCTGCTGCTGATTTGTATCGCTGGCGAAAGTCGTAGCGCACCATTTTATCTAAAACATCTGCCAATTGTGGATTTACAGGTGCTAGATCACGCCAAATCATTTCCGCGCTGTGGGTATCTTCTGGGATATCTTCAGGCATTAACCCTGTCAAAGCTTGAATGCCAATCATGCCTACAGCATAAATATCGCTGCTGAATCTGGGACTACCTCGGCTTTGTTCGCTAGGCATATAACCTGGTGTGCCAATACTGACAGTAATTCTTGTTTGTCCTTGAGGACTCACCAACTGAGTGCTAATTTGTTTAACTGCCCCAAAATCGATGAGGACGATTTGTCCATCACGGTGGCGGCGAATTAAGTTAGGGGGCTTAATATCTCGGTGAATGACATTATTTTCATGGACAAAAACTAAAGGTTGGAGGATATGCTGCAACAGGTTAATCACATAACCTTCATGCCAATGTTTACCTGGTGTGAGTTCGCGGCTTAAAGGATGCCCGGCAATAAATTGCTGAACTAAATAAAATTCCTGATTTTCTTCAAAATGAGCTAGTAGTTGCGGTATTTGCTCGTGGTTCCCTAATGTGTGTAGTAACCGGGATTCTGTATCAAATAACCGTCTAGCTAACCGCAGAGTCCCAGGGTCAGTTGATTGTGGCTTGAGTTGTTTAACAACACAAGTCGTATTGTAAAGTTTGGTGTCTTCAGCTATGTATGTTTGACTAAAACCACCAGTACCTAAAGCTTGAATAATTTTATAGCGTCCGTCTAGTAAATGACCCAACATAAGGGCGATCGCCTAGCAAGTTAACAGATGTATTGTAGCTTCCGAGGGATACATTCGGTATCTGGGTGTGGGGATAGGACGATGGAGAGAGATATTTTTGACTAATTCTCTAGCCCCTAACCCCTAGCCCCTAACCTCTAACTACTAAACACCTCCATCGATACACGACCGAAGGAAAGCCGCTCATTTTGCACATCGACAACGATGGTATCACCGTCGTTAAATTCACCGCGTAAGATGGCTTTGGCAATTTGCGTTTCTAATTCTCGCTGAATTGCTCGCTTTAATGGACGCGCACCATATACAGGGTCATACCCTACTTCTGCCAAAAAGTCAAGAGCAGCATCAGAAAGTTTGAGAGACATCTTGCGATCGCTTAATCTGCCTCTGAGTCTCTCTACTTGTAACAGTACAATTTGCCGCAGTTCTTTTTTGTCTAAGCCGTGGAAGATAATAATTTCGTCAATGCGGTTAAGGAACTCTGGACGGAAGCTATTTCGCATTGCTTCCATGACTCGGCGGCGCATTTCGTCGTAATGGTTGGCTTCTCCGGCGACATCGAGAATGTACTGTGAACCGATGTTACTGGTCATGATAATAATGGCGTTTTTGAAGTCCACTGTATGACCTTGGGCATCGGTGACGCGACCATCATCAAGAATTTGCAGGAAGATATTAAATACGTCGGGATGTGCTTTTTCGATTTCGTCGAACAGAATAACTGCATAGGGACGACGACGAATGGCTTCGGTTAATTGTCCGCCTTCTTCGTAACCGACATATCCTGGAGGTGCGCCGATTAATCGGGAAACTGCGTGTTTCTCCATATATTCAGACATATCAATTCGCACCAAAGCTTCCTCAGTGTCGAACATATACGCCGCCAGTGCTTTGGCTAATTCGGTTTTACCGACACCTGTGGGCCCCAAGAAAATAAAGCTAGCAGTGGGACGATTGGGATCAGCTAATCCAGCACGCGATCGCTGAATTGCATCGGCTACAGCTGTCACGGCTTCGGCTTGTCCAATGACGCGATTATGTAGTTCGTCTTCTAAATGCAGCAGTTTTTCTTTTTCTGATTCCACCAACTTACTAATGGGAATCCCTGTCCACTTAGAAATAATTTCGGCAATGTCAGCTTCTGTGACTTCCTCACGCAATAGAGATTTACCAGTTTTTTGGGCGTTGGCTAATTCGTTTTCGGCGGTTTCCAATTGGCGATGCAAACTAGTTAACTTGCCATATTTCAACTCAGCCGCGCGGTTGAGGTCGTAGTTTCTTTCTGATTGCTGAATTTCTAAGTTAACCCGGTCAATTTCTTCTTTGATGGACTGAATTTTATTGATGATATCTTTTTCCGACTGCCATTGAGCATTGAGAGTTCTTTGTTCTTCCTTGAGGTCAGCCAGTTCTTTTTCAATTCTTTCTAAACGTTCTCTAGAAGCTGCATCAGTTTCTTTTTGCAAAGACAGCTTCTCCATTTCCAATTGCAAAATCTTGCGGTCGATTTCGTCTAGTTCTTCTGGTTTGGAGGTAATCTCCATTTTCAGCCTGGCGGCGGCTTCGTCTACCAAGTCAATGGCTTTATCTGGTAAGAAGCGATCGCTGATATATCTACTAGATAATGTGGCGGCTGCAACTAAAGAACTATCAGAAATTTTCACCCCGTGGTGGACTTCATAGCGTTCTTTCAACCCGCGCAAAATGGAAATTGTATCTTCTACACTGGGCTGGTCTACATATACTTGCTGGAAGCGTCTTTCTAGTGCCGCGTCTTTTTCTATATACTTGCGATATTCATCTAAAGTTGTCGCCCCAATACACCGCAATTCGCCCCGCGCCAACATGGGTTTTAATAAATTGCCGGCATCCATCGCCCCTTGGGTAGCACCAGCACCAACTACGGTATGAATCTCATCAATAAATAAAACTATACTACCGCCGGATTCTGTAACTTCTTTTAATACTGCTTTGAGGCGTTCTTCAAATTCACCCCGGAATTTCGCCCCAGCAATTAAAGCACCCATATCTAGGGAGATTAACTTGCGATCTTTCAAGGATTGGGGGACATCACCAGCGATAATCCGTTGTGCTAAACCCTCGGCGATGGCAGTTTTACCTACACCTGGTTCCCCAATTAGTACAGGGTTATTCTTGGTACGGCGCGAGAGAATTTGAATGGTGCGACGAATTTCATCATCCCGGCCAATGACTGGATCTAGTTGACCTTGACGTGCGGCTTCTGTGAGGTCACGCCCATATTTTTCCAGTGATTGGTATTTGCCTTCTGGATTTTGGTCGGTCACTTTTTGACTCCCACGAATTTGCTTAATAATATTTTTGAGCTTGCCTTCGTCTAAACCAAATTCTTGGAATAAACTTTTACCAAAACGGTCATCTTTGGCATAACCCAGTAACAAATGTTCAATGGAGATATATTCGTCTTTAAATTCCTTACGATATGCCTCTGACCGATCTAATAGTGTATCTAAGCTGCGTCCCAAGTAAACAGACGTGCTGCTACCAGATACTTTCGGCTGACGACGGAAAAATTGATCAGTGCGATCGCGGACTTTTTGCAAATCCACACCCGCTTTCGTCAAAATACTGCTAGATAGACCTTCTTGTTCCAGCAGCGCTTTCATCAGGTGTTCGCTTTCGATTTGCTGTTGTTGATATTGTTTAGCAATCTCTGGGGTATGGGCGATCGCTTCCCAGGCTTTTTCGGTAAATTGGTTAGGATTAGTGGGTTGCATAGGCTGTTCGAGAAACCACTCCAAATATGAGGCGCACAGAGAACAAGAGTCAATTTTGTTTTGATATGGTTATTGTAAGAAGAGGGGTAGACCTACCTGGATCGGTCTTCACGTCTTTATAGAGTAGTATTATCGCCCGTTTTTGGAGAGTGTGGACAGGTAGAGCGTCGGTTGGCAACACCATGTAACAATATTTCTAGCTTTATCGGCATAAAAATTATGGACAATCACAAAATTGAGGTGACTGGAATCAGCGAACCTCTACTAAAACTTATTGATGAGCGAATACGCCACCAAGGAAGCGATAGATCGGCATACATTCGTGATTTAATTGAGAGGGATATTTGGGGTACTTCATCTACAAAGAAAGATACATTAATTAAAAATGATGCTAAATGTCCTTTCGACCCTAAACAATGGGAAGCAGACATGAAATTATTAGCTCAACTAACAGAACAAATACCAGTTTTACCACCCGAAGCCTTTACGCGTGACAGCATCTATGGGAATCATGACTGATGCTGTTCATGGCAGATACAAACATCTTATTACGCTTCATCTCTCCCTCAGATCCCAATCACATTCTCGTTCGTGACGCTATATATTTCTTACTAAACAGCGAAGAAACAGTCTGTTATACCTCACAAATTATGGGAGAATTTTGGAATGTATGTACGCGTCCGACAACAGCAAGGAGCGGTTTCGGCTTATCAATTGAAGAGACAGATCAAAGAGCGCAAGTGATAGAGCGTTACTTCTATTTTCTGCCTGATAATGCAGATATTCACACTGAGTGGCGACGTTTAGTTGTAGATTATCGGGTGTCGGGTGTGAAGGTGCATGATGCACGCTTGGCTGCTGCCATGATTGTTCATGGGGTAACCCACATTCTGACATTCAATACTAGTGACTTTGCCCGTTACCCTGAAATTACCACTGTTCACCCCACAGATGTATACTAATGCCAGTAGAGAGAGGTAGTCCCACATACCCACCTCCCCAAACATTATTTCTTGGCAATGATCCACACTGCGTGAACCACACCTGGGATATAACCCAACAAAGTTAACAGGATATTAATCCAAAAATCTGCACCAAAACCTACTTGTAAAAACACACCTAAGGGTGGCACAAAAATAGCACATAAAATCCGAACTAAATCCATAAAAACCTCCTGTAAATATCAAACAAACGTAGCTTTTTAATTATTTTTTCCCCTGAAAACCAACATTTCTAAATTATTATCCTGGGGCTGAAGTTACGCCAATGTAAAACTTGCTCTTGCTTACTGAGCGCTCTTCGCGTCCCTGGCAGTTTGTCATGACGACAAATATTGCTACCTATTCAAGAATAACATTTACTGCATAACTCAATAAAACACTAGAAATGTGGTAAACCGCACCCATCAGCCGCCACTAATTTTGGCTTTGTAACCCAACTTAACCAAAATATCCAAAATTTTCTGTTTATGATCGCCTTGAATTTCAATTTCATTATCTTTTACAGTGCCACCCGTACCGCATTGAGTTTTCAACTGTTTGACTAAATCCGCCAAAACTTCTGGTTTGGTTTGAAAACCGCTAACCACAGTCACAGTTTTACCTTTGCGTCCTTTGCGGGAAGCTTGCACCTTCAAATTTTGTTGCTGCGGCGGTAGTTCAGGAATCCCTCTTTCTGTAGCCGCAGAGTTGTCGTTACCAAATTCGCGGTAGACAAAGCCTTTGTTAGAAGATTTAGAAGAAGACATAAAACGTTTGATACGAAAAAATCAGAGATGGCAACTAATCTATTCCAGGATCTGGCACTTTCCACTATGCTTTTATATTTATAATAATGATGTTCGTCCAGTCATCAAAAACTTTCCGTGACTACCACACCCCTTTCTCCAAATTTCCCCTCAAATATTCAGGTTCCCGACATCCAAGGACGCTTTGGACGCTTTGGCGGTAAGTATGTCCCGGAAACACTGATGCCTGCTCTTGCTGAATTAGAAGCAGCTTATCAGCAATACCGTCATGACCCCAGCTTTCAAGCTGAACTACAACAGCTACTGAGAGACTATGTAGGACGGGCAACACCGTTATATTTTGCCGAACGCCTTACCGCTCATTATGCCAGACCAGATGGTACAGGGGCGCAAATTTACTTAAAGCGTGAAGACTTGAATCACACAGGCGCTCACAAAATCAATAATGCTTTAGGTCAAGTGTTGTTGGCGAAGCGCATGGGTAAGCAACGGGTAATTGCCGAAACAGGTGCTGGACAACATGGCGTGGCGACGGCGACGGTTTGCGCTCGGTTTGGCTTAGAATGTGTAATTTACATGGGCGTTCACGATATGGAACGTCAAGCCTTAAATGTCTTCAGAATGCGCTTGATGGGGGCAGAAGTCTGTCCGGTAGAGGCGGGAACGGGAACCCTCAAGGATGCTACATCTGAGGCCATTCGGGATTGGGTGACCAATGTTGAAACCACGCACTACATCTTAGGTTCTGTGGCTGGCCCCCATCCTTACCCGATGATGGTACGCGATTTCCATGCTGTGATTGGGCAAGAAACCCGCGCCCAAGCATTAGAAAAGTGGGGCGGTTTACCTGATATTCTTTTGGCTTGTGTGGGTGGTGGTTCCAATGCAATGGGCTTGTTTCATGAGTTTGTTCATGAGTCATCTATCCGGTTAATTGGTGTAGAAGCAGCCGGCGAAGGTGTAAATACAGAAAAACACGCTGCAACCTTGACAAAAGGACAGATTGGTGTATTGCACGGAGCCATGAGTTATTTGCTGCAAGATGCCGAGGGACAAATTATTGAAGCGCATTCCATTAGTGCAGGTTTAGATTATCCAGGTGTGGGGCCAGAACATAGCTATTTGAAGGATATGGGACGCGCCGAATACTACAGTGTCACCGATGCCGAAGCTTTAGCAGCCTTCCAGAGATTATCTCGATTAGAGGGAATTATCCCGGCTTTGGAAACTGCCCATGCGATCGCCTATCTTGAAACTTTGTGTCCCCAACTCAGTGACAGTCCTCGCATTGTGATTAACTGTTCTGGACGCGGTGATAAGGATGTACAGACTGTAGCTAAATTTTTAATAACAGAGTAAACATACTGAAATAGCAGTAGTGAAATTGTGATTTATCCAGATGATGAACTAAAGTGGCGAAGGATAACTTGATCACATCTGTTCATCATGGAATCTACTATGATCCAAAACACTATTGCTAGCATCACCGTCGGTACTCTGGTTTTCGCTAGTGGGGCGATCGCTATTTCTGCGCCCAGTCCAACCTCTTTATCAAGCGATCGCCTCTTGGTTGCACAATCTAGTACCATCAATATTACTGCTCTGGAAGCATCTGTTTTCAAACAAATTAATGATTACAGAGCCTCGAAAAAGCTCCCGTTACTAACGCGTAATTCTGCTATCAACAATCAAGCTAAAATTCACAGTCAGAACATGGCCAGTGGAGTAGTCTCATTTGGACATAGCGGATTTTCAGAACGTATTAAAGCTACCCGTCTCAACTACATAGCTGCTGCGGAGAATGTCGCTTATAACCGGGGATTTAGTGACCCCGCCACCAAAGCTGTCGAAGGGTGGTTAAAGAGTTCTGGACATCTTGCCAATATCAAGGGTAACTATAACGTGACGGGAATTGGTGTTGCTAGCAATAGCCGGGGTGAAATTTACTTTACGCAAATTTTTCAGAAGCTTTAGGTTTAGCAAAAGAATAGGATTTTCTCTGATACTGGTGTTTTAATTCTCTCCCTTACCTTGTACTACGGTGTACACACAAGCGCTATCCATAAGCGATAGCTACGTCGTTCCTCCTGGCAATGACAGGCTTTGGGAGTGAGAAAACCAAACCAAGTGTGTGGTGTAATTTTCAGACTTGTGTGTACACCGTAACCCCGATCCCCAGTCCCTCTTTTACCAAAAGATCAGGTTTAAAGCCGAGTAGAATTGTGGGTAGTTTTTCTCCCCTGCCCCCTGCCCCCTGGCC
>NZ_CAWUDM010000100.1:0-20217 GCF_963920855.1 Nostoc sp. CCY0012
CTCAGTCAGACTCCTGGTATACAAGCGGTTCAAGACTTTTCTGCACCACTAAGGATATAGATGGTCAGCGTCCAATTGTAAAGACTGAAGACTATTGTGACGAAACAATCGATATAGATGGTCAACGCCCGATTTCTAAGAGTGATTTTCAAGACCATGAGATGCTAAATGTAGACGGCAACCGCCCAATTGATCCTAATGATTTAGAGGTAGAGGCAATTCTTGAAATAGACGGTCAACGTCCAATTGCTAAGAATAGTTTTCAAGTTCAAGATACTCTAGAAATAGATGGCAGCCGTCCAATTTCAGATAATGCTGTGGAAAAGCAAATACCAACAGATTATATCGACTAAAATCACGGTTTTTTTGTTACTTTAAACTGAATGTATTGGACAGGTTGCAGATGTTTTCCCTCAGACGCACTTCGCCGTTGTGTGGCTTGTTTTCGAGTCGTGATGCGTAAAATTTTTACCGATTCACGAATTTACCAAAGCCATGATAAAGTATTGGAGCATAAAAAGCGTATTGCGTTCACTAGCATTAAATTTATTAAAATTTTTCATCAGACTTAGTTTTCCAACTGTTAGTCAGATGACAACAGAAGAATTTAACGACTGGCTAATTGATAGTAAAAAGCCACAGCCGTTGTTGCTTGATGCACGAAGTCAAACAGAGTATGTGGTCAGTCACATCAAAACAGCAGTACGGATTGATCCTGTTACACTCGACCTAACAGCACTCTCGACAGTTTCAAAAGATACACCAATTGTTGTATATTGCTCGGTTGGTTATCGTAGTGCCAAAGTTGCCCAACAACTTCAAAAGAAAGGATTTTCTCAGATTTCCAACTTGAGTGGTGGTCTTTTTCAGTGGGCAAATGAAGAACGACCCATCTTTAAAGATGACGAACAGCCAACACAACTAGTGCATCCTTATGATGAAATCTGGGGAAAACTCCTCAAAACTAGTTACCATGCTTAGAAGTAAGGGAGTTAAGTTTAATTTTTGATCGCGTAATATTTTTCCTTTACCTTTGTAGAAGTGTAAGTATTTTGCCAACAGATACTTTGGGTAAGGTCATAAATATTACCAATTTTTCATTGGGGTTAAAGCCGATAGATATTAGGCGAAAATAATTAAAAAAACTCTTGTAAGTGTATGGCTCAAGTTTCGATTATTATTCCTACTTTTAATGAAGCAGCTAGTTTAGAACGCACTCTGCGGCAACTGACTTTATTGAACCCAACTGTAAAAGAAGTAATAGTAGTAGATGGTGGTAGTGAAGATGAGACAGTGGCGATCGCTAAACGAGTTTTGGCATCATTGAATCAAGTATTCGATGTACAAATTCTATTTTGCGATCGCTGTGGGCGTTCCATTCAAATGAATTACGGAGCTTCAGCCGCCACCGGAGATATACTTTGTTTTCTCCATGCAGACACTTGGATTCCTGATGATACTGCTGCTGTGATTCAAAACACCTTGGCACAACCTACAGTTGCTTGTGGGGGATTCATTTGTTTAATGGCAGGTTCTCAAACCACTCGTTGGGGTATATCTTTGCACAACTACCTAAAAACTTACTATGCTCCGCTAGTGTTTAAACCGCACTTGTTTTTTAAAGGATTGCGTCTATTGTTTGGCGATCAAGTTATGTTTTGTCGTCGGCGTGACTTTTGGGATTGCGGTGGATTTAATGAAGCTTTACCAATCATGGAGGATGGAGATTTATGCCTCAAATTGGTACAAAAAGGGCGAATTACTCTAGTTAACCGCATCGTCCAAAGTTCTGATCGCCGAGTAGCACGCTGGGGTAGTTGGAAAGCTACGGCAATTTACCTCTATATCGGAATTTTATGGGGGATTGGCGTTGATGCTAACTATCTCAAACAGTTTTATCAAGATATTCGCTGATTTAAGCTCCAGTCGTATTCAAGATAAGATATTGGTGTTGAGACAGTCAATGGCACATCGGTTTTCAAATAAGAACCAATGTATTCAGGGATAGAAGGCGCAACTTTTAAGAAATCTTGCCGATACCACTGAAAAATTTTATTGCAGTAGAGGGTTTGACTATGAGAGTCATAACGAACTTTTTGAGGATTATTAATAAAGCGATGAGCATCTTCATCTAACTGCTGAATAACTTGCTCAGGAAAGTAAGCTCCCGAACGGAGTAAAGGACAACCAACTGAAGCACAAACAATGGCAAAATGAATTCGTGGTTCTTGCAACTCGTTTCTGAGAATTTGGTTCTCGATTTGAGCTAAACTGTAACGCTGACCAAAAATATAATAAACACGACGCTGGAAGAACCATAAAAATGCCAGCCAGTTAGGAATCCCGAAAATTTTTGGCAGAATCGAATCTAGTGGGTATAGTTCTAAAATTCTGGAAATAGTCAACGCATTGTAGAGGTTAATCCACAATGCTAATCGCTCTTGAGGCTGAGTATGAGATTTGAGAGACAAGTTTTTTTGTTTGGACAACCAATCAGTAAGTACTTGGGGTTGCTCTGTTTTCCAAGCAAGATAGTTGACACGACCTTGTTGATCAACATATTGACGCAGTAATGTATCCCAAGGTTCAAAATCAATCATAAAAGTGAATATTGAAGTCCGCTATGGTGATTCTACAGAATCCTAATTTTTGGTTTTGCCTGAGCTTCAGGGTATAAGGAATGTGGATTGAATAAAATACAGAACCTCACCCCCAACCCCTCTCCTTGGTAAGGAGAGGGGAGGCTTTGATGCAAGTCAAAGGCGGGGTGAGGTCAAAAACTAGACTTGCATATTATTTAATTCATATTCATAAGTTGGTCAAAATTGCGGTGATATACCTGTTTTCCATATTTATTCCATTCTGCGTCTGACGAGTGGGGAAACTTGGTCAATGTTGCCCGTTGAATATATGCCATCATGGGGCGACGCAGATTTTCATATTTCTCGAAGGCTGTTGCGATCGCCTCCTGATTATCCCAGGTTTTTGTCTCGGCAATTTGAGTAATTAACGTTGTTACTGCTAATGCATCTTCAAATCCTTGATTTGCTCCTTGGGCCATAAAAGGAGGCATTCCATGAGCTGCATCACCCACTAAGACAACTCGCCCTTTACTCCAGGCTGGCTGAGGTTTGGTATCAGATGTGGTGGCGTGGTGAATGTAGTATGGACGCTGCTGCATATTGCTCGGTGGAGACAAACGAACTAATTCCCGAAGTACATCGGGAAAGCCAGCTTTTTCTAACTGCTGCATGGCTAAATCAAGCAAATCACTGCCAGATTTCTCCTGTAAAGATGCCAAAGAGACAGCCAGATGTAGTATATACCCTAGTAAACCGCCTGGGCGGCGAAATAACATCATCCTTGGCTCATCTAGACTTGCAGGATCTGAGGATGTTTGGTCGTTACTAATGGTGACAATTGGTGAATCTTCAAAGAATTTTTCTGCCAGTTTTGTTTGTAGTTCTGGTGGTACGTCTGTTATTTCTCTACAAGATACAGCTGTAAAACCAGAATATTCAGGTCTAGCAAAATCGCTGTATGGACTGTTTTCGTAAAGTACCCGACGAATTGTAGAGTTGATGCCGTCTGCTGCCACAATTAGTTTGGCTCGCAACGATTTTGTGGTTAATTCTTGGGGTGTAGGATCTAAATTTTGGTCGCCTTCCACCCAATATGCATAGGGGTTGGCTTCTATTTTTTGATCAGATACGCAATCTATCCGCACACAGTTATTTTCTGGCTCATCTATAACATTCAGACAACGGTGATTCGCTTTTACTCGCTCTGGGGGAAGTATGTTTCTCAGGGCGGTCTGTAAATCATACCAAGCAATTGATACTCGACCCTCTCCATAATTCTGCAACCAATGATCGAAACTCAGAGGAATTGACCGAATCAATTGTCCCTGCAAATTTTTATAAATCCATGTCGGTGAAGTTTTCGCAGGTTTCTGGTCATGGGACTGCTGAGTATTCAAGAATCCGTTACCAGTTTTCTTGACTGCTTCATAAGCTTGCTCATCTAAATATTTGAGCGCTTTTAAACCATTGGGGAGAAGATCCAAGACTTGACCAACTTGACGAAAAGCACGAGTTTGATCAATAACCAGAATATTTTCAATACCACGGCTGTGTAAGCCAATAGCAGTTGCTAACCCGATAGGCCCAGCACCAACTATTACAACATCATAGATTTCCATAGTTTTGTTTGAGGTTGAAGTAACTGTACTTGTACGCAAATTTAAGTGATTTATTTGCATATTTATACACATTAATATCGGCGATAATTTGGTGAATATAGAAAGTAGCAGCCATCAAGTAACATACCATCACCAAAGACGATTAAAAGCCGCCATAATATTTATTATGCAAAACTCCAACTCTGGAGCGGGTGTGGATTGTATCTCAATTTAAAAATCAATTGTTTTAATCATGTCTTTAGCCAATCAACAACTTAACTACTCTGATCAAGTCACTGCACCTGCATGGAAAATCAAGCTCCTGTATGACGGTGAATGCCCTTTGTGTATGCGCGAAGTCAACTTTTTGAAAAAACGGGATGCTGGTAGAGGTTTGGTAGCATTTGTGGACATTGCAGATGAGAATTACAACCCTGAAGAAAACGGTGGGGTTGACTTTGAAACCGCTATGGGACGCATTCATGCAGTGTTACCAGATGGAACCCTAGTTAAAAATGTCGAAGTCTTTCGCCGCATTTATGAAACCCTGGGAATGGGTTGGATTTATGCCATCACTAAATTACCTGTTATCGGGGCGATCGCCGATTTTTTGTATGGAATTTGGGCAGATAAGCGGCTCGCTCTTACAAAACGACCAAATTTAAAGACTATTCTTGAAGAACGACAACAGCGGATGTGTGACACCGAGGGGCGTTGTCGGGCTTATTAAAAGGGTGTTTGTGCCTGTAAATGGATGGTTTTGCCTAATTGGGGATGTTCAAAGCTAAGTTCCCTGGCGTGTAGATGTAACCGACTAGCAACTGCACTGCATCCATACAGGCGATCGCCTAAAATAGTTATCCCCAGTCCTTGTTCATCAGCAGCATGAACTCGCAATTGGTGGGTGCGTCCTGTGAGGGGAATCAACTCAACCCGTGTATAATTTCCTTCCCTGGCTAGCACCCGAAATTTAGTCACGCTGGGTTTACCATGTTGCCAATTTACTTGTTGATAGGGGCGATTTTCTGGATTTCCCCATAGTGGTAGTTCAATTACACCTTGTTCAACTGCTACACAACCAGCAAGTATGGCTTCATAAACCTTGTGGATTTGGCGTTGCTGAAACTGTTGACTAAGTTGCCGATGAGTTTGGCGATGGCGCGCTAGCAGTAAAATACCAGATGTTTCCTGATCTAGCCGATGCACCGTCATTATATTTACAGCTTCTGGGAATAAATAACGCCAGCGACTGAGAACACTATCTTGGTTATGGCGATCGCGTCCAGGAACCGAAAGTAATCCTGGGGGTTTGTTCACAGCAATCAGCCATTCGTCTTCATAAATAATGGGTAAATTTAACTCGTCTCGACTAGGAAAGGATTTTAATCCCGAAAGCAAAAACCCCATCAACGGCTGACAGCGCTCAACACAGGCTCCATAAAATTCTCCCCTGCTCCTCTGCTCCCCTGCTCCCTTGCGGTCTTCACGAGTAAATTTCTTATCCGAACTGTATGCAGAGTCACCCCACCAAAATTCTGCCATTGCTAGAGGTTTAAGTTGATGTGTTGCGGCATAATGCAACAGCTTGGGCGCACAGCAATCTCCAGTACCCGTAGGCATAGAACCACCTGGCATTAATTGTTGCAACGATACCGATTGCCCCAAAAAATTCATCAAGGAATAAGCTGCGTGCATTTGTGCTTGTAATTGCCGGGATAGTGCTTTTCGTCGTTGTTTTAGTTCCTGGATACGTGCATCTGCTGCGGTAACTATCTGCTGTAAAGGTTGTAACTCAGCATTTTGCTGGGCTTTCAGTCGCCTGCGCTCAATTCCCTGCTGACGGCTTTCTTCGTCAAGTTTTTCTAGGGCAGTATTCAGTGCTTCACCTGTGAGTGTTTGGTAAAATTTCTCACGGTTATCGCCTCGTTGCTGCTTGGAATTATGATGGCGATCGCTCATTTGTTGCAACTGTTGCTGAAACTCGTCAGCTAAATTTTCATACTGCTGTCGTTGTGGTAGTTGCTGGAGGGTGATGAGTTCTTGCTTGATGGCATCGAGTTCAGCTAGGGTTTGGGCTTCCTCTAGGGCTACTTCATCTCGCCCAGGAATTGGTGGAACCCAACCTTCAATGACACTGCAACCATTAAGAAGACCCGAAAATGCTTTGAGTACTTGGGTTTGGCCTGTAGGCAATTCCACCAGCAAGACACCATACATCTTGCCTTCACGATTGTAAATTTCATCGGTGGCTAAATATTGCATTAAATCACAGGCGATCGCTTCTACCAATGGAGTGCGAGGTAATCGCAATAACTCACCACTTTGGGGACAACGCCCTTCATACCAATAGTTCGCTGTTGAGTCACTGACCACAAAAATCAACCAAAAACAAGATATCCCACTAGCCTAACTGGCAGCAAAGTATTTTACTCAATAACCGTGCCAATATATAAAGTATAGAAGCAACAGAGCATCAAATTCAGCAAAAGGAAGGCTAAACAACGCTGTGCAGATAACATTTTTAGGGACGAGTTCTGGTGTACCCACGCGATCGCGCAATGTGTCCAGTGTAGCGCTGAGATTACCCCAAAGGGCAGAACTGTGGTTATTCGACTGTGGCGAAGGTACCCAGCATCAAATTTTGCGGAGTGACCTCAAAATGAGCCAACTATCCCGAATTTTTATCACCCATTTGCACGGCGACCACATTTTTGGCTTGATGGGACTGCTGGCTAGTTGCGGTTTAGCTGGGAATGTACAACGAGTTGATTTATATGGCCCACCTGGATTAAATGAATATATCCAAGCAGCTACGCGTTACTCCCACACACATTTTTCCTATCCTGTAAAAGTTCATGTTGTGCAACCGGGAGTCATCTATGAAGATGATGAATTTACCGTTAGCTGTGGTGCTTTACATCATAGAATTACAGCTTTTGGTTATCGCGTCGCCGAAAAAGACCGTCCAGGACGCTTTGATGTGGAAAAAGCCCAAGCATTGCAAATTCCCCCCGGTCGGGTTTATGGTCAACTCAAGCGCGGTGAAACGGTGACACTCAGCGATGGACGAGTAATTGATGGTAAGCAATTGTGTGGAGAAACGGAAATTGGGCGAAAAATTGCCTACTGTACAGATACAGTTTATTCCGAAGGTGCAGTGGAACTGGCACAAGATGCTGATGTATTAATTCATGAAGCTACCTTTGCCCATCAAGATGCAGACATGGCTTTTCAGCGATTGCATTCCACAACGACAATGGCAGCGCAAACAGCATTAGTGTCTGGCGCACATCGGTTAATTATGACTCATTTCAGTCCCCGCTATGCTCCAGGAAACACCATAGAGTTAAAAGATTTACTGAAAGAAGCCAGGGCAATTTTTCCCAAAACAGATATGGCTTATGATTTCATGGTGTACGGTGTCCCCAGACGCAGAGAAGCAGAATTAGCTAAGGGACTGACAAATAAATAAAACAGGACTTACGTAACCAACCACGTATTTTCGTCATTGCGACCGTAGGGTAAAGCCCTAACGGGCATGGCTGCGCTTACCGCGTAGCGTGCCGGAGGCTCTAGCAATCTCAAAGCCCTTATTTTTGCGGTGAGTGCATAAGTCCTATAATATTTCCTCACATACTTATGTCCTTGGGATTGGTGAGACTTTTCTGGCTAAAAATATCATCAAACTTCCCTTGCGCTTGCACTCTCCCTGCTTTCATGACAATAATCTGGTCAGCACGACGTAATACAGAAGGCCGATGAGACACCACAAGACAAGTGGGTGTCCAAGGATTTTTCTCCGGTTCTTTGCTATTCACAAATATCCGCGACCATAAAGCTAATTCTGTCTCTACATCCAAAGCACTAGAAAGGTCATCAAACACTAATAATTCCGGTTGACGGACAAACATCCGCGCTGCTGCGACACGCTGTATTTGTCCACCAGAAAGGCGTACACCTTTTGACCCCACCAAAGTCTCTAGACTTTCATTCATAGTTACTAAATCTTGCTCAAACACAGCCATGTTTAAAGCTGTGGCGATGTCATGATCGTCTTTAGACAAACCCAGTAAAATATTTTCTCGCAGGGTGTAGCTAAAAAGTTGCGGAATTTGGGGAGTATAAGCACTGCAAGGTGGAACAAAAAATCTAGCTGGGACTTCAATAATATTCCCATTCCAGTAAATTTCTCCACTTTGTTTAGGTAGTAATCCTAATAACACCCGCAGGAATGTAGTCTTTCCTGAACCAATTTGACCAGTAATTACAGTCAAACTACCACGCTTAATTTCCAAGCTGATATCTGTAATTCCCTGATTAGTACCAGGATAAATATAAGTGAGATTCGATACTCTTAATGATTGCAGGTTGTTGTTTTTATTTTGTACTGGTTGTTCTACTGAAGGCAAAACTTTTTTCTGCCCATTGAGGTCATTGAGATAAAGTTGATTATCAGCAACTAGAGTATAAGCAGATGCACCAGAAAGTAAACCAGCCATCCGTTCAAAAGATACTTCTGTGTGCTTATACAACGCCATAAAACTACCCAGGGAGGTGAAAAAGCTAGTCACAAAGGCGAGGTTATAGACAAATAAGGCAAAGTCACCTACTGTTAACTGTCCAATATTACTCTGCATCAGAGAAGAAGCCAGCAACATAATTATCCCTGTGCCTAGATTCACCATATTTTGAAAGGCAGAGTTGAGAATAGCATTGAATAAGCTATCTTTAATCATTGCTTGACGGCGTTTATCATTGAGATTACGAAAATAATCCAGCACGTTGTTTTCTGCGCCAGCTACCTTAATTGCTTGGACTGAACCAAATATTTCACCTAAAATGCCTGTGACTTTTTCTGTAGCTTGACGGCTAGCTCTTCTATATTTTTTAATCCTAGTTTCTGCTCGTTGAATAATTATTACCATTCCTACTACGGGTAGAAACACAAATAATGTCATTTGCACATTGATATTTAATAAAATAACCAGACAAAAAACCGCAAATATTCCTTCGCCTGAAACCTCTGAGATCCATGCCACACTGTCTTCTATTTGTTCAGCATCGTCACGAAAATAACTAATTATTTCACCCTGTGACACAGTTATTTCTGTTTCTTGATTATCAAGAATTATTTGTGCTGACGGATTTTTGAAAAGGCGGTCTAATAAGTTATTTCGCAGTAATGAACGAATAATAAAACGGTGTTGAGTCTTGGTAATACGCCCTGCAAATATAACTGCAATATGTCCCAAATTCAGAGCCAGTAATAATGCAATTAACGCCAGAGGTGTTAATCCAAATTGTGCCTCATTAGTTAAACTGTTGAAAAATTCTCGAATTATTAATCCAGGTAGGGCAGGTAACCCCATAATTAATATCCAGAAGCAAGAGTCAAGTATGTACAGTTTTGGAGTGTAGCGCATGAGTTGCCACAACAATTCCCAACCTCTGACTTTTTTTGTTGACATCATCATAATTAATATTTCGTGGTGAAGATGATTATTAACTAAGTTGGCACAATAAAACCAAACTAATATATAGGTTTTAATCTTTCTCCTGCTTATATGCTATTTTCCTAGCTTAATAAATCGGTTAAGCCAGTTTGTAATAATTGGGCAAAACGTGATTCTGGATTTTTAATTAATTCTGATCGTTGACCATATTCAATAATTCGACTTTGTTCTAAAATCAAAATTTGATTAACTCTTTCTACAGTGGCTAAACGATGAGCAATAATAATGCCTGTACGTCCAGTTAATAATTTGTCTACGGCTTTTTCAATCAGTTTTTCTGTCGTGGGGTCGAGGCGAGAGGAAGCTTCGTCTAGAATGACTAAACCAGGGTCTTTGAGAAACACGCGAGTAAAGGCGAGTAACTGTGCTTGTCCCGCAGATAAACCGCTACTATCTGGCCCCAAATTTGTATCTAAGCCTTGGGGTAATGAATGCAACCATGTTGATAGCCCCAATATTTCTAAGGTTTCATAGATGCGTTCATCACTAATGTTCTGGTTAAAAAAGGTGAGATTATTTCGGACTGTGGTTTGAAATAGTTGTACATCCTGAGTAACTAATCCCACTTTTTGAGGCAAATTTGTTAAGGGAGTTTGGTCAATAGGTACACCTCCCAAACGAATTACCCCTGATTGTGGGTCATATAATCTCAGCAATAACCGCGCTAAAGAAGACTTACCACTACCTGTACGCCCCAGTAAACCTAGTATCTGACCTGGAGGTAAATTAAAGGATATATCTTGCAATACTAAATCCCCAGTTCCCAAGCCCGGGTCATTGTAGCTAAATGAGACATTTTCAAAATTTACAGAAAGTGCGCCGTGAGGAAGTTGCTGTTCACCTCCCGCACTGAGTCGAGATTTAACTTGAAATAAATCTTGAATACGGTAAATACTTGCTTCTGCTTGTTGCAGGTCTTCAAATTGGTTGCGAATTTGTTCAATCGGTTCGCTGAGGAGATTAGTGTAATAATACAGCACATATACAGTACCGATGGTAATTATATTCTGACTCCAAAGGTATGCACCAACACTTAAGGCGATCGCAGTTCCTAAAGTAAAAATACCGTTAGTTGTCGCCCAAAGGATAGTACTAGCAAAACGCGCTTTGTGAAATACAGGCAACCAGCCTTGCAAAATTTTATGGAAGCGTTGCATGACATAGCTTTTAGCGCCATTAGCTCGCACGTCTTCCATCCCGGCTAGTTGTTCGCCCACGAAACCAAAAAAATCAGCACTAATTTGGCGATAAGTTCTCCAATGGGGAACAGCAAGAGAACGCAGGCCAATTAAAGTATATAAGGCTGTGAGGGCAAAAAAGGCGATCGCAACACCAGCACGCCAATCTTCGGCAAATAAAACTACAATCACACCCGACATCAGTAGTAAATTGCCTAAGATGTAAACGGTGAATTTGGAAAAGAATTGCGACAGAGTGTGAATATCGCCATCTACTCTCTCTAGTAATTCACCGGGTGTAGAGAATTTATGAAAGGATAAATCTAGTTGCAAACAATGCTCAACTAAGTCGGCACGTAAGGTGTTGGTGGCTCTCCATGCAACGTTTTCGCCGTAGTATGTAGCCGCAACTGAGATCAATTGAGTGACTAAAGCTACACCTATAAATAGTAGGGCGGCTAAGAGTAAGTTTTGCCCTGAACCACCAGCTACGGCTGTGTCAATGAAGTAGCGGAGAATTTGCGGGTTGGCTAATTGTAGTCCGATGCTGGTAAGGAGGGCGATCGCAAACTTGATCACCCTGCCCTTTTGAGGCTTGAGGTAGTCTACGAGTAAGTTCCAGTATTGCCGTAGTCCGATTTTCATAAAGCTTTAGTTATCAGCAGGTAGTATTCTTGCGGGTGCGAAACAATTGGCATTAATTGAGAAAGATATGCAAAGATTCTGTATTCTAAGTAACAAAGTCTTTGTATAAGAATAGATTATTCTCATGAGCATAGTGGCAATTAATCTCAATAAGTGCTTACTTGCTGTATTTAATCATAAATGCGGCTCACACTGGACTGGCATTGAGGATTTTCTCAACTTATTGCCAAGAATTAGTAATAAATGCAACCTTATTCCTAAAAATTATGACAATCACAATTTCACAACAAGCTTTTTGGAATTTATTTGTAAAAATCCCAAATACAGAAAAAAAAAGTGCTAGTTTATGCTCTAACCAAAGTAATAACTGGAATATCTTTGACACCATTTACCATTTTTCCAAAGAATTAGGTACAGGATTTTATGGAGAAATAGAACTACGGAATGGTTTATATTTAGCATCTTCAGAAATTCAATTATATGATGATTTAGTTGTGCAACTTCCAGATCGCCCACATCCTTTAGAATACAATTTTTGTATTTCCGGACATCAACAAGATAACCATTATTCTTTTAATAGTGGACAAAATAGATTGTGGGGTAGTGGGCTGGCACCAAAAGATAGAGTTAAATCCTTCAAGACAGAAAAAATATTTGAAATTAGTGTTCACATGGAACCGGAAATATTTTGTTTCTTCATGGGTAAAGAACAGCAGAAACTGCCACAAGAATTGACTCATTTAGTCAGAAAGCCTCATCAAGAATATTATTCTTGTTGTAGTAATACAACTCCAGCAATGCAAGTGACATTACAGCAAATTTGTAAGTGTCCTTATCAGGGAATGATGAAACGGATGTACTTAGAAAGCAAGGTTTTGGAACTAATGGTATTGCTAGTTGAAGAAGATTTGGCAGCACGTCAAGGGAAACATAATATGTGTTCACTTAAGTCTGATGATGTAGAACGTATTCACTATGCCAAAGAAATTTTACTAAATAATTTAGATAATCCTCCTTCTTTAATGGAATTATCCAGACAAGTTGGTTTAAATGACTGCACCCTCAAACGCGGTTTTCGTTTAGTTTTTGGTACAACAGTTTTCGGCTATTTGCATCATCATAGATTAGAACAAGCACGAAAATTGCTAGTAGCAGGAGAAACAAGTATTTCTCAAGCAGCCCGTAGCGTTGGTTTTGTTAATCGTAGCTACTTCGCCACTGCTTTTAGAAAAAAATTTGGCATAAATCCCAAAGAATTTTTGTTAGCTAATTCACGGTCATCGATGGAAATTCATGAATTAATAGGATAAGTACCGGAAATTTAAACAGTTGAATTTTGAGCATTAAAAGCCGAAACTGAAATTTTAAAATGCAAATGTAATCATAACGTGATTTAACAACTTAAAAATACAAAAATTCCCTCTAGCGTTCAAAAAATTCCGTCTAGCATTCAAACTACTCATCCACACCCCAGAGATTTCCTGTAAGCTTCTTGATAGTAATTATTAATTACAGGGGTATCGGGTATTAGGTAGTGCTGAATAGGATTTCTGAATACCTAGTACTGCAATGCAGAAGTCAAAAGGCTTTTGTTTTGTGCATTTGAACTTTTTGAAAGGGTATCCCTATTTACGCAGCAGATTACTAGTCCCTCATCCCCAGTCCCTAGTCACTTATTTGTGTAATGAATAGAGTAATGTCAAATCAATTGCAAAAACTAGCTTGGATGACAGGATTGGCTTTGGTACTGGTTAACTTCCCCGTATTAGCTGAAGATGACCAAAAACTAATAAATAATATTTCTCAATTAAATGAGATAGAAAAACCTGTTACTAATATTCAGCAGTGGCTTGCTCAATCTCTTATTCAGGTAACGGGTGTCAAGTTACAAGCAACAGACAAAGGCATAGATGTAATTTTAGAAACCAATCAATCAGACCAACTACAACTTACAAATCAGAGCCAAGAGAATAGCTATATTGTTGACATTCCCAATGCCCAATTAAACCTACCGGATGGTGATGTCTTCCGTCAAGAACAACCCATGGAGGGAATTACTGAAGTTACAGTTACTAATTTAGATGCAAGTACTATTCGTGTGATGGTAACTGGTGAAACTGGTGCGCCACAAGTCGAGTTGTTTGATGGTGATGAAGGTTTGATTTTGGCGGTGACATCAACGGTGACGACTACTCAAACACCACAGACACAACCCACGCCAGTAGAACCAGAACAGAAACCTAGTAGCGAAACCCAGCCAGAACAACCATCTGCACAGGGTGAAACACCGATTGAATTAATAGTCACAGGTGAGCAAAATAGATATCGTGTACCCAATACTTCGGCGGGAACTAGGACAGATACTCTTATCCGGGACATTCCTCAGACTATTCAAGTAGTTCCGGAAGAAGTGATCAGAGATCAAAGAGTTACTCGTTTAAGAGATGCACTGCTGAATGTTGGTGGTGTAGTTCAAGATGGTGGTTTTGGTGGTACAGTCGACCAACTGGGGATTCGGGGCTTTTTTGGTGGCGGTATTTTGGTTGATGGGTTCAAAGATGGACGAGGTGGTATTAGAGAAACTGCAAATGTTGAACGGATAGAAGTTCTCAAAGGGCCAGCCTCAGTTTTATATGGTGGTGTTGAACCTGGAGGTGTAATTAACTTAGTTACAAAGCAGCCGCTGAGAGATCCCTATTACAATGCTGAATTTTCGGTGGGTAGTTTTTCCACATTTCGCCCTAGTATTGATATTTCTGGGCCAATAAACCCCGATAGAACTTTGTTATATCGTATCAACTCCGTTTATGAAACTTCAGATGGATTCCGTGATTTTAATCAAGATATTCAACGATTTTTTATTTCGCCCACTTTAAAATGGGAAATTGGACAAGCAACTAACTTAACATTTCAATTTGACTATCTCAACGATGAGCGTCCATTTGACCGGGGATTTTTAGCTTTTGGTGATGGGATTCTTGACATTCCTTTAAAGCGGATTTTAGGCGAACCAGATGATGTGAGCAAAGTTGAAGAAATAGGTTTTAGCTATCGCTTAGAGCATGATTTTAATGACAATTGGAAAATCCGCAATGCTTTCCGATATCTGAGTTCAGATACTTTTGATTATCGTGCTGAACCTGTGAGTTTTAATGAAACTACAGGTATTCTGTCACGGAACTTTAGATCCAATGATGACTATGGAGAAACTTATACCTTACAAACTGATGTAGTTGGTAAGTTTACTATAGGTTCAATTAATCATACTCTCTTGTTTGGTATTGACTTAGCTAGAAACACATCAGGCGGGACTCAAAGCCGATTACCAGGAGGACTTACACCAAGTATTGATGTATTCAATCCCGTTTATAATGCCATACCCAGACCTGGTTTAGATGAATTAACCGACGTTGTTCGTAATAGCCAAAATAGAAACGATAGTTTAGGTATTTTCTTGCAAGACCAAATAGCTTTTGCAGAGAATTTAAAATTTCTTGTGGGTGGAAGGTTGGATATTGTAGACCAAAAAAGCATAAATTTCTTGAATGACAGTGAATCTAGTCAGTACGATACAGCTATCACCCCAAGACTGGGTATTGTTTATCAACCCATTGAACCTATTTCTCTTTATGCTAGTTATAGCCAATCCTTTCAACCGAACTTTGGTACAAGTGTAGATGGTTCAGTTCTAGAACCAGAAAGAGGAACTCAGTACGAAGTTGGTGTAAAAAGTGAATTTTTTGATGGCAGATTAGCTGCTACTTTGGCAGCTTATCACATTACAAAATCAAATATTGCGACAACTGATCCCGCTAATCCAGACTTTAGCATTCCTATCGGGAAACAACGCAATCAAGGTATTGAATTAAATGTTGCGGGACAGATTCAACGTGGCTGGAATGTCATCGCATCTTATTCTTACATTGATGCCGAAATTACCGAAAGTAATGATGGTTTAGCGGGGAATCGTCCACCAAATGTCCCATTTAATACAGCTAGTTTGTGGACAACTTACCAATTGCAAAGTGGTGATTTGCGAGGTTTAGGTTTTGGTTTAGGGTTATTTTATGTAGGCGATCGCCTAGGTGACACTGATAACACCTATACCATCCCCAGTTATCTAAGAACAGATGCAGCAATCTTCTATCAACGCGATAATTGGCGGGCTGGAATCAATATCCAAAATCTGTTGAATGAAAAATATTTTCAAGGAGCCAATTTTGGTAGAGTCGCCATAGAACCTGGCGCACCATTAACGGTTATCGGTAGTTTTTCTGTGACATTTTAATGATGAAAATTTGCCAATTCTGGCAATTTTACTGTTGAATTTTGACGCAAATCAGGTGTGAGGTATGAGATTCCATCATGAATGACAATTACATGAAAATAAAAAGCTTTACTCGCTGGTGGCGATTTGGGATTGTCATATTTTGTAGTTTATTGTTTGCAGTAGCTTGTCATCGTGGTGGTTCTCTACCTGTTAATAATCAAAATATAAAAGCCGCTTGTCGTCAGGTCGAACACGCTGCGGGAATTACCTGTGTTCCAGAAAAATTTGAGCGCCTTGTGACTTTAGATGATGCTGAAAATGCGATCGCCTTAGGAATTAAACCTATTGGTGCTGTGATTTCGGATTTTTCATCATCTTGGCAAGATCAGCTAACAGGAGTACAAAACATCGGAACAACGGGCGAACCTAACTTAGAAAGTATTCTCGCACTCAACCCAGATTTAATTGTGGGTTCTGATTATCAACAAGATATTTATCCTATTACTTCAAAAATTGCTCCAACATTTTTGGTTAATTTTGAACACAGTGGTCAATGGAAAGAAGTATTTACTAAAATTAGTGTGGCGTTAGGTAAGGAAGAAGTTGGCGAACAAGTAATGGAAAACTATTACCGCCGTCTCGCAGAATTTAAACAGAAAATGGGCAATAATTTATCAAATCTCAAAATTTCTGTAGTGCGAGTTTATCCTAATAATATCAACCTTTATCTACTTGATTCCTTCTGCGGAACAGTTTTGCAAGATGCCGGATTATCTCGTCCAGAATCCCAAAATTTTACTGCATCAGAGGCAGAAAAATTATTTGGTAATCCGATTCAAATGTCCGTTGGTAATGAATTAATCGAACAGGCAGATGGTGATGTTATATTTATCTGGACGGCTGAAAATAACGCCAAAGGCAATCAAACTGCCAAAAGAAATTTAGAGAGACTCAAATCAAATCAACTGTGGAAAAATTTAAAAGCTGTAAAAGAAAATAAAGTTTATTTCGTTCCCAATTACTGGATTGGGAGTGGTATGTTAGCGGCAAACGCAATTATTGATGACCTATTCAAGTATCTAATTAACACACCTTGAGTTCTTTGGAGATGAGCCGAACGCCCCAAAATTTGTGCTTGAAGACTTGTTTAAATACTTTTTATAAACTACCAGATGATTATGGCACTTCATACCTTATTTGTTTGTAAATCTTGCAGTAATGTTCTCTCTCACGAAGAAGCAGACGAGCGCGCTGAAGGAAACCAACTCTTACTGAAGCTACTGGAAGTGCAAAAAAATGACTCTACTTACAGCACTCTTAACATTCAGCCTGTAGGATGTTTGTGGACTTGCGTTAAAAAATATTCTTGTGCTGCAACGTTGGTTTGTCCGCAAAAATATACATACCACTTTGTTGATCTAACGCAGGAAAGCATAACTGATTTGTTGCAATTCAGCCAGCTTTATCAAGAAAGCCAAGACGGATATGTTTTACCCCCCAAACTACCTGGGACACTGCGAGTGCATCTTTTGGTACGCGTCCCTCCTACACCTGAGGCGATGGTGGAGTAGCCAAACGAGAATCAGAATTATCTTTCTACAAGTATCGCAATTTGTAAACCGGAAATTCTTGGTTATTTTTACATAATCTTGAATTGTCATAGTAGAGATTAAACAAGAATGTCATATATTTAACTTTTTATGGTAAAAGATACGGAAATTTTATTTATCTTTGGCTGATTTTAACAAGTTAAATATTATTTTTTTATCACCTTATTATACAAACCCGCTTAGATTAAACAACTGTTATCTGAAAAAATATTACCAGGAAGGTTTGTTGATTTTTTGGACATAACTATGCTTTTATGTCCCTGATATTAGTATTCTGGTTATGCCATCACTATTGATATACAAGTAATCATCTTACAACAGAAGTGATTGTATATACTTTAGTTTCATCAATACTTTATTGTACAAGTATATTTGTTTATTGCTACCCAATAAAATAATTGTGTGACCTATAATGCAAAATTATTAAACACACTAACTCTTTATATCCTGATAAAGAAACATTTTGTATGATGATTTGTCTATAGTTGAGAAAAATTCATTGCCAATAAGCTTTCTCATAATCTCCCAGCTAAATGTTTCCGTGTTTCGATATTAGAGGAATTTGATAGTGGCTAACACAAGTCTGAATCAAGAGCAACTGGTTAATAACTCCTCACTCAACACAGTTGATATCAGACAACTACCAAAAATTTTGCTTCGCCGACGCTTTCTATGCTTGGGTGTTTCTTGCATAGTTATGTCAGTTGCTAGCTTATTAGCTGTTAATACCAAGACGAATTACCAAAGCTCTATGCAGATACTGGTAAATTCCAATTTATATGAGGGGGTACGATCAAGTAATATTCGCGTAGATGCAAATAATGAGTTGACTGAGCCAAATTTGTCAGTATCTGACTACAGCGCTCAAATGAAACTTATGCAAAGTTCCAAGCTAATTCAAAAAGCTGTAAATGTTCTTCGTCCTCATTATCCAGATATTACTGTAGAAGACATCCAAGGTAAGAATGAGCATGGAAAACAAACATCTTTGGTAGTCAAACAGTTAGAGGGTAAATCTGGAGCTAATCAAGTGCTTAGTCCAGTCTTTGAAATTACCTTTCGTGATGATGATCCTATCAAGACACAAAGAGTACTACAATCTCTGAAAAAAGTTTATCAAGACTATAATATAGAACAACAACAAGAGCGGCTGAATAAAGGGCTGGCTTTTGTTAGTAACCGCTTACCTGAAATCAAAAAAGAGGTGAGTCAAGCTGAAAAAAACTTAGAACTTTTTCGCAGAAAACATAATATACTCGATCCCGAAGTACAAAGTAAAATTCTTTTAGAATCTCTTGCAACTATTCAAAAACAGCGCGAAACCACCCGCGCTCAAATTAAAGATGTACAAGCTCGCTATAATAATTTAGAGAAAAAAATAGCGTCTTTCTCTCAAAATGCACTCATTGCTGCTCGGTTAAATCAGTCAACTCGTTACCAATCATTATTGACTGACTTTCAAGAAACAGAACAGGCTCTAACTAGAGAGCAGATGCGTTACACAGAAGATGCTCCCATAATAGAAAAACTCAAACAGCAACACCAGAATCAACGAAGGCTGTTGCAACAAGAAGCGAAACAACTGCTAGGTGATCAAGCAGTAAATACTAGTATTACGGAAAAAGAACTTTTAACACAGGGGCAAATAACGGGCGTTGATCCGATGCTTGTGCAAGAGTTTATTCAGGTACAAACATTTCTTCTAGGACTAAATGCTAATGAAAAGAGTTTAGCTGAATCAGAACAAAAACTCCGCTCACAGCTAAATACATATCCCAGCCTCATCGCAGAGTATAACCGTCTCTTACCAGCAGTAGAAACTAGCCGTAAAACTCTTGAGCAACTACTACAAACGCAACAGTATTTAGGACTAAAAATTGCTCAGGGAGGATTTGATTGGCAAATTTTAGAAGAACCAGCTTTGGGAACTTCTACAAGTAATCGCAGATTATTTCTGTTACTTGGAGGAGTGATCGTCAGCCCCATTTTAGGTGTCGTAGTCGCCCTGACTTGGGGAATGTTTAATTACACCATTTATTCTGTACAAGAATTACAGAAGCGGACGAAACTTCAATTACTAGGATCAGTACCGAAATTAGCGCCGCGTCCGTTGCAGAAGCGGCTCTCAAGTTTATTTTTACGTAAGCGGAGACACTTAGCACCTTCTTTTGTAGAAGCCAACACTTGGTTACCTTGTCATGAAAGCTTGGATATGGTCTACCAGAACATTCAAATATTCAAGTATTCTTTTCCTTTCAAGTCTTTGATGTTAACTTCGGCTCTACCACGGGAAGGTAAAACAACTTTGTCGCTAGGGCTGGCGGCTAGCGCAGCTCGGATGCATCGGCGCATACTATTAATTGATGCCAATCTACGGCATCCTAACCTGCACAAAATCTTGAACTTATCCAATGACTGGGGATTATCTCTATTATTAGTCGATGAAACTAATACTCATGTTCAGGATTACATCCAACCAATTCACCCTTCTATTGATATTTTGACCGCTGGCCCTACACCAGAAGACACCATTAAGCTGCTGAGTTCTCAACGGATGAAAGAACTCATAGATCGGTTTGAGCAAACCTATGACCTGGTGCTAATCGATGCTCCACCAATGTTAGGTACAGTCGATGCCAGAATTTTGGGGTCATTTGCTCATGGAATTGTCATGGTGGGGCGTATTGGTCAGGTAACTCCCAATGAATTGACGCAAGCCATAGAAATTTTGAGCAAGTTGAATTTAATTGGAATTATTGCCAACGCAGTGAGTGGTTCTCAAGGAGAGTGGGGAGTGGGGGAATAAGAGGCAGGGGGGCAG
>NZ_CAWUDM010000101.1:0-20085 GCF_963920855.1 Nostoc sp. CCY0012
TGCCCCCCTGCCTCTGCTCCCTGCCCCCTGCCTCTTTCCCCTAGCCTCTAAGATTAGGCAACTCAATACAAAATGTCGAACCTGCTCCCAGTTGGCTGGTAACGCTGATTGTGCCTTGCATGATTTCTACTAAGGATTTGGTAATTGCTAACCCCAAACCAGTACCGCCGTATTTTCTAGTGTTAGTCTGATCGACTTGGCGGAATTGCTCAAAAATATACTCTAAATCAGACTCGGCAATTCCTACGCCGCTGTCTTGCACTGCGATCGCAATTCTATCAGGAGCGATCGCCCAGGCTTTTATGGTGATGCTACCAGTTTCGGTAAATTTAATGGCGTTTAACAATAGCTTGACTAAAACTTGTCGCAAACGGGTGCTATCGTTCACCAACAAGGGATCATCAAGATTAATTTCTACTTGTAAATTGAGACATTTTTCGGCGGCTAGGGAACGATATTCAGCGACGGTTGTTAAAACTAAAGTAGATAAATCAAATTCTTCTGGTTGCAACGAAACACAACCGCTTTGGACTGTGGACAGGTAAAGCATATCATCGATAATGTCTAGCAGATGATTGCCGTTACTCAAAACACGTCGCACCATATCTTCTTGTTGCTCAGATAAAGTTGCCGTGCGCTGACGCAATAATACTTGTGATAATCCCAAAATCACGTTGAGGGGAGTACGTAGTTCATGGGATGTGGTGGCTAAAAATTGTGACTTGAGGTTTGCTGCGGCTAATAGTTGCAAATTCTGGATTTGCATTTGGTGTTGCGTTTTTTCCAGTTGGCAGTTTTGCTCTAAGATAATTTCGGTTTGCGTGGCTAAACGTGTTTCTTGATCTGCCAAGACTTGCATCATTCTCGCATTATTAATGGCGATCGCTACCACCTCAGCTACTGCATTCACCAGGTTTTGCGATGTTGCATCAAAGGCTTGGGGATTTTCCCAGTTACCAATTGCCAATACTCCCAAGCGTCCAGCTTGTGCTGAGTCTATGGCTACGGCGTACATGGCTGCGGGAGTAAAAGCTGAGAATATGGGAATGATCGGACACAAAGATAGGGTGTAGCCTTCAATCATCATCTCATCTTCCTGGGTTGCCTGAAACAACTGAGGCACACCTGTGGCAAATACTTGTTCTAGAAACCCTGTATCGGAATGAGTCGCAACATCAGAGGAGATCAAGTTTTCGTTGGTACTCCAAAGTCTATCTCTACCTTCCCTGCCATTCAGCATCAAGAAAAATAGTTTGTCTACATCAACGCCGGCTTTGGCGGTTAATTCTAACTGTGTGGTTTGGGGATTACATAACGCTATCAAGCAAAACTGAGCATGATCAATGGCATCAACGACTTCCTGTGCCATCTCATTTAATAATTGAGGTAAATGAGTCAGTCGCCGATTGATCATGCTTGTAAGGCGCTGGAGTATCCCTATTTGGGAAGGGATATAGGAAGAATTAATATTTGCCCTCGAGTTAATCTGCTGTTGTTCACTTAAAATCATGTTTGCCTGATGGGGATAGTCTCTAGTATTTAGTGGCTTCTTGCTTTCTTGTGGTGATATTCAAAAAGCCTCGCCGGAAACTGTCTTTCTCTTATAGGCAGGCTTGATTTCTGTCTTGTAGAGTAGGGAAAATAGCCATTACATTAACATCCGGCAGTTTGAGTCGCTTGATTGATCATCCCTGGCTGCTAATAATTGTATTTGTTTGTCACCTTTGTGAATGTCTGATTTACTGCTATTTTTCTTACTTCACGAGATTCCAGCAATCGGTTTTTTCCTTACTTTCATACTGATGGGTTTAATCAATATTTTTTCAACTTATTACCTAAATTTTCCACAGTAGTTTCACGGAAAAATATATTTGATTTTTTTGATATTTATCCCTTGATTAATTCAGATCTTAAATGTCTTCTAGTAATTCATGAAAATGCTGTAAAACCGTCATGAAGCTGTATTAATTTTTCTGATTATTGCGCTTTATGTAGTGTGGCGATGCCTGCGGTGGGTATAATCATCGCAATGCTGAATATAACCAAATAAACCAGGCATGTAAAGGCGTTAATTGAGTGGCAAAATTTATCTCAAACTCCAGCACACAGATGATTGTGTAAGGCAATTTATATACAATACAACACAATACTTTACAAAATAGATGGCACTTTCAAAAAATACTGCCAGTCAAATGCTACTTGGATAGCTTGAATATTAAAAGTTTTAGTTTATGAAAAATTCGGTGCAACTGATTGCCGTAGGCGGAATGTTATGCTCTTTATTGGCCGCAGGAGCCTTTGTAATCACAGCAAAAGCACAGTCACGTCCAGCACCAGGGCCTATTGCGGAACCCAATGTGAAGCTGAATGTGCAACGTAGTAGTGGTACTTGCCCACAAACAGTTGGACTATGGTGGATTTTACTACCTTATGAGGGTGGTGCTGAACATACAGTAGTCGCAGATACTAGGGCTTTTGCAGACACTACTAAATTAGTTTCATCTAATAACCAACAAATGGTGGAATTTGTTGCCCCTTTACGCAGTAACTATGCTTCTTGTGTGGGCAAGACGCGACAACAAGAATATACATTCTACAATGTCGAATTTAAAAACAAACAAGCATATTTTCGAGTAGATTTGCGAAAAATTAACGCACCTGCTCAGAAAATTACTTATAAAACTGTCACAGCTTCTCGTCCTTATGTCAGGTGGGCGATCGCCGACTAGAATAATTGTGTGTTGGAGGACAAATTAATTGTCCTCTCACATTAACTTTGCAGTTATACAGAGACAATTATTGCCCACATACTCATGCCTAAACCAATAGCAACTAGATGTTGCCACACAAGCGATCGCATGGGTTGACGAGCAATTTTTTGGGTTAATACTATAGTTAATAACACGGAAAAAAGCAGCGTTGCACCTTGCAAAAAGTCAATTACAGCCGGATGTGCTACCAAAATTGGTAATTGTTCACCATGCAACCCAAAAGTAGCAAAAGTGACAGGTAAAATGCGTCCACCTTCACTTAAACCCAAACGTAGATAATGAGCTAAATTACCTCCCAAAACCAATGGTAGATAGCCATAGGCAAGTTCGATAAATGGCCGAGGTTTACGGTGAAAATTGAATAGTTGCATCAAACCATAACCGGCAAAAACCACAGCAGCGGGGATAATTAAAGTGAGGATCGATATTCCCAAATGCTGCCAAAACAAAGTTAAATTCACTTGTAATCCTAACCAAGATTGCAACTCTGGTAAGCGATGCAGATATACTCCACCCAAGAGCAAAAACAACAATGCTACTTCATAGCTACGGGGTACATGAGTTGTCCACAATTCAATCCCTGGTGGACGCAAATTAAATTCTACGGAACGATGAGGACAAGCTTTCAAACAAGTCATACACAGCACACAGTCTCGATTATCTTCCAACTGGGCTGGATGAGAATAAACTGGACAGCCATTAGTTTCCATTCCTTCGCCCTTGGCAGGGCCACCTTTATAACATTGATAAGTGGTGCAAGTAGCTGAACAAATACCCTGCTGCGCCCGGAGTTCGGTCATGGAAAGTTTGGCAAATAAACCATTCATCCCCCCAATAGGGCAAAGATAACGACACCAAAACCGCCTTTCAAACAAAGCAGAAAATATCATGGCCCCAGCCGTGATTAATAGCAGCAAACAAGCAGAAAGATAAGCGGTATTTTCTAAATTCCAAAGTTCTTCCCAGAGGAAAATTAAAGTAAATAAACCGAATAAAAACCATCCACCCCATTTTTCGGCTTGTTGTCTGGGCCAACCTTTGAGTTTTCTAGGAAACAACCATAAAGAAAGTTTTTGAGTAATTTCCCCGTAAATCATGAAGGGACAAACTGCACACCAAACACGACCTAAAAAAGGCAAAAGAAACAGAAAGAAAGGCCACCACCAAGCCCAAAATAAATTTAAAACGAAATTGCGATCGCGTGTTTGGGGGCCAATAAATAAAATACCAACAGTAATTGCAAAAGCTGCCGCAGTAAAACCGTAATTAATCCGGTCAGGCCACCAAGGACTCCGCAGAAATTTTCGCAAACGAGGATAGGCATTCAACAGATTCAAGCGAAATAATTTTTTCTTAGTTTGGGCTGACCAAAATATTTCTTCTGTTAACTCCTTTCCCTCTCCTAGCTGAACAATTGCCCGTTCTACGAGATTTTTTAACTCTTTAAGATTACCGGGAAAATCATAAGACTGTAAGCGGCGTAAGGCTTCTGGAGTAATCTGGGGTTTAGCCAGACCTTTCCCTCGCACATAAAGGCTAGTGTAATATTCTACCTGGGCTTGAATATCTGCTTTCCGCACCCGTAGTGGTGGTACTTTAATGACAATCCCTACACACCGTTCAATCATCGATTCCCTTTTTTCGGAAACCATCAGAATGCGGGCTTTACAAGGGCGGGGTGTCGCCGGGGGTTCACCTTGACGACTCACAGGAGTATATTCACCTGTTTCCAGCAACTGTGCCACAGCTGGTAAGAGTTCTTCAGGTAAATCTTGGATGTTATTAAAAACTATAGTGCCTTCCCCTAGCCATTCTAATAGACCGGGTTTACCTCCAGCACGACCGAATAAATCCATCCCACTCGTTTGCAGAATGGCACAATTAACTTTAATCATCGGTTCTCTTCGTTTAGGAGAACCATAATGAATCAGGGCGGCTATATTATCTTTTTCTAAACCTGGTTCCCCGAAAATTTCCACAGATTTTCTGTTATTAGCTGCTTCTCTAATTTGCTCCCGTAGACGCACAGCATAGCGACTTGTACCAATAATTCCCCGTTGGGCTTTGGTAACTAAATATGGGCGTAAAGCCACAGAACGTTCTTGTTCATAGCCCAGTGCAGATGTAACTTGAGCCAGTTCTTGAGCCAATTGACGGGAAAAAGCCTGGTTAATTTCCGGGTATTGGTTAATTAAGGCACGAAATTTAGTCGCAGGTGCAATCCACAAATGACATTCAGTGACGGTGGTGATGGTACTAGGGGTTAACTCATCTAATACTAGTTCCTTGAGGTGAATCACTGCACCAGGGAGGAAACCACAGACTAAAGCCGGATTATTTTTATTGCTGGTTTTACTTTCGAGTTGACCTTGTTGCAGAATATAAAGTGCTTCTGGGGCAGTACCTTCGCTAACTAGGTTGTTGTCTGCTGAGATAACTTTTTCTTCAATGATTTGGGCGATCGCATCTAGCACCTCAGGTGAGAGAATTCCTAAAGGTGTGCGTTCTTGTAGCCATATAACCATTTCTGGAGATGTCATATTTATTCTCCGTGCAGGTTGATGTATACAAGGCATTATCCCTGATCAGGAAGTTAAAACAGCTGTGTGATGAATTTATCGGATATACCTAATCTCTGGGTGCCTTTGGCGTTGTTGGGTTTAATTGTCTTGGCTGCGGTGTATTTCAGTCGTATTCCCTAAAATCAAAAATGAGCCGTTTTTTTATTGCCCTCTTACCACCACAGCATATTCAGGAGTATGCCAACAACATCAAGCAATACTTTGCTGATAAGTATGCTAGTTATGGGGCGCAAAAATCACCGCCTCATATTACCCTGCAACCACCCTTTGAATGGGCTGATGCCAATGTCCCCCGGCTAGAAGCAGCCATCAGGGAATTTGCCAGTAGACAACAGTCCAGATCAATTACACTCAGCGGTTATGCGGCCTTTCCTCCCCGTGTCATTTACATTAATGTAGTCAGAAGTCAAACACTGTTGACATTGCAAGCTGATTTAATGACTTATGTAGAAAGTAACTTGGGAATTATTGACAAGGTTGCTCAAAGTCGTCCCTTTGCGCCTCACATGACTGTGGCATTTCGGGATTTAACAAAGCAGAATTTTAGAGCTGCTTGGCCAGAATTTGCCCAAAGTCAGTTAGATTTTGAATTTACAGCTGAGAATTTAACATTACTGCGTCATGACGGTAAGCGTTGGCAAATCAAATCAGAGTTTTCTTTTTTACCCTAGATGAAAGGCTTTAGGTTTTTTCATAATTTTGCGTAAGTCCTGTTTTTTCAAGAGAGCGATCGCCTGTTAATTTAGTCTTACACTTCAGGCGATCGCACTTCCCATTAATTCTTACCGTTGGGACGCTGAATAATCGTTTCTACTACCCGCCGCCTGGCTTTGGGGTCAATGCCTACCAAGCGCACGTACTCACCCTCATATTCACCGAGATAAGCTTCTAAAGCCGATATTGCATCCCACTCAGCATCAATCTGAGTAGTACCGCAACTTTGCCAAGAACCAGTGCGGAAACGGCGTTCATCTACGTGTTCAAAGTTAATTCTGTGACCTTGACCTAAAATTTGTCGGATTTGTTCTTGTGTTTCTAAAGACAGATGGGGACTTGAAGTTTGCTTTTGCTGGAAACCATTACCTGACGGCTGAGGATTAGGTGTTACAGCCACAGGTGGCGCTGGTGAATAATTTTTACTCCCTCGATTTAGGCGATTGTATTCATCAACTAACTGGGAAGTTTCCACTCGTTGTTGTTCACCGACAATAAACTGACCGGCTTGGATTAAATGAGACAGGCTAAAATCTGGCTTTTTAAACTCTGGTGGCTTCTCAGCGCTGTTGACTATACGTAACGATACACGCTCAAAACCGACTTGATGAATAAAATCACGCACTTGCTCATCATAAATGCGCGATCGCAAGGCACTATAAAAGTCTATAGATTGATGGGGGAAAGTATCAACTAGCTGTTCTACTTCCCGTTGAGAAAGTCCATCTTCCTCAAAAATTCCCCCAACAATTCCCACTCTGTCATCTCTATCTGGTTCCCAGTAAAATTTCTCCATCCGTCCATCCCGAATTAATGGCGCGTAGAGAGTGGAAAAATCATTACCTGTGACGATAATCGGCACACGATGTAACGGTGTGGAATCATAACTTCCAGGTAATTGCACATCTGTCGGATTATCGGCAATATTCATCAGTGTGGCATTTACCAACTGAGTATTTACAGTGTACTGAGTACCTTCGTCAAAGCGTCCAGCACCCGCATCTAAATCATTAATCATCAGCACACACATTTTGCCGCGCACTTTAATTAATTCTGCGGTTTCCCGATAGCGCAAACGAATCAACCGCGCTGGATCTCCTGCATCGGGACTCTCCAATTCTCCACCAGATATGTGAGTCACTTCGATACCCATTTTCTCGAAGACTAACTGACACTGAAATGTCTTGCCTTCACCTTTGCGTCCATGAATACCTAAAATTAAGGGGACTCGGACACCAGGAAGATTCAAGAAATTTTTAGTGATGTGAACGCCAAGTTTGTCAAGAAAGCGGGGAGCAATGTAGTAACTCATAATATTATTGATTAGGACTTATTAAGATAATGCTAAGTTTTTTTGGTGCATCTTGTTAATTTATCTTCCGGTATAAATTAAGCGCTAACTACCACAAACGCTGAATTGGATACGCATCAAAAATCCCATCAGCGCTGAGTAATGGTATATTCTCTACTATAGATTGAGCAATTAATAATCTATCAAACGGATCACGATGATGGAGAGGTAATGATGAAACAACAGCAGCGTGGTCTATTGTAATTGGTAATATTTCAATTCCATTCATAATTATTTGCTGTTCAATAAATTCGTTAAAAGTAGGCTCGAAGTTAAGTTTACCTATACTATGCTTAATTGCCATTTCCCAAACACTAGCCATACTTAGAAGATTTTCATTGTTTTCAATCTGCGATCGCAGGCTCACGCTAATTCTCGGATCACCCATCACAAACCAAATCACAATATGAGTGTCCAGGATTTGTCTCATTCCATATATTCCTTAAAATCTTCTAGTGGTTTATCAAAGTCATCAGATATTGTGATCAATCCCTTGGCGCTACCGAATTTTGGACGGCGTTTAACAGGGACTACAGGAGTTAACTTGACAACTGGTTGATTCTCTTTAATGATGATAATCTCTTCACCACAAAGTGCTGCTTCAATCAATTCTGGTAATTTCTGAGATGCTTCAGTTACTGTTATTTGAGTCATACTTATTACCTCTACAGAGTTTAATTAGATCTTTGTGATAGACGTTGTAAAAATTCTTGATGTTCTGGAGAATCCAATCCTTGTTGTAGCCCTGCTAAAACCTGTGCCATTTCCCCTGTTAATAATGCAGCTATATCCAACCATAAACCAGGGAAAACACGACTTTTAATAATACCACCAGCATCAGGAGCTAATGATATATATTCACCATTATCTAAAATAAACCAATCGAGTTTATTATCAAAAATCTGCCAAACAAGATATTCTTTAACACCATTACGGCGATATACCCGTTTTTTATCATACAAATCATTAGCAGCACTACTAGCAGCAACTTCTGCAACTAATTCTGGTGCGCCTTCTACATAGTCATCATGACTAATATGTGCTTGTCCACCTAATTTCTCATCGATTATGAGGACAACATCAGGTTGTGGTTCATTATCTAAATCCAGCCGGACGGTGGCATTATCACCTAATTCTACACCAGGGGTAGCCACTTTATAAGTTCCCAGCCAAATAATCAAGTCTCCATGAGGTTGTCCATGACTTCTAAAACGCAAAGGTGATGCCACGTATACAATTCCTTCTATAAGTTCAGCTTTCTTAATATTTGGCATTGCTGTATATCGACGCTCAAATTCGTGACGCGTGAGGCGATCGCCACTTTCTAGGGGTGGAATTTGTATATTTTTACTCAAGCTTGGTTCTACCGATGCTTTCATAACAAATTCCTCAAAATCGTATATCTACATTTAGTATAGGCAATTCTTATCTAAACCAATTTAACCAAGCATCCCAATTATCTACAATGTGGGCAAATTCTGCATAACCTGCGGCTCTAGGATGAGCGCCATCATAATTTTTTGCCTCATCTATCCAAATATTTGATTTTTCTAATATGGGAAATACATCTAAATAAGGCACATTTACTTCATGACATACTAAAGCAAACTCTTGGGATAAATTCATAATTCTTTGATTTCTCCCATCTTGTTCACTATCAAAACATGGTGGTGGACTAACCATCAACACCGGATATAACTGTTTAGCTTCACTTAAAATACTATGAATATTTTCAATTGATTCTGTCAGTGAAACCCGGGTTTTACCATTTTCTATGGTTGTATCATTAACCCCAAAGGAAAAGACAACTCTACCGTCATATTCCTTTGGTAACCGATAAGAAACTTCTTTTCGCCAACGATTTCTGAGTTCAGTACTCGTTTCTCGCCGCACGCCTAAATTATAGTAGGTAATATCATGACCTTTTTTATTGGCATTTACACATATTCGGCCTGTCCAACCAAGACAATCAGGATCACCTGCACCATTAACAAATGATTCACCAAGAAAACAAATTCTAATTTCACGTCCAGATTTTTCAGTTACATTTAATTCACTCATATTAAAACTTTCAACCTTGTCGAATATCAAAAAGTTCCAACTCTCCACGCCTCTGTGCCTCTGCGTGAAAATTAATCAAAGTCTCCTCCTCGCAGGAGAAAGGTTTTTCAGAGATTTCTTGCGTAAGTCCTAATAAAAAAAGAGGCAGAAAACTCTACCTCTCTAGCAGGGAAAATTAATTCAATTCCCTCAAAAATAATTCAAAAATCCAATTTTTTAGTATCTGCTGGTGTTGGGTTTGTGAATAATAAAGCTGAGAATTTGACACTGCTTAATGTTATCAAAACCGACGACACGGATATAGCAGTTGCTGTATTGAGAACGGCAAGACTGAACTTCGCTCAATACTTCTTGAGTGGACTTAGCGCCGAACAAAGGCAATTTCCACATTGTCCAGTACATTTCGGTTGGTTCAGAAGTTTCGTTGAACTCAATTGCTGGAATGTAACCTTGAGTCAAGATGTACTGAATTTGCTTGGCAATTTGAGCATCAGAAAGGGGTGGTAGGTAAGAAAGGGTCTCGTAACGACGCTCTTTTGGTAAAGTTTGCATAGCTTTTGATAATGGGTTGGGATTGATACTAGTTTTCAGTTACTCAGTGAGTCACTGTTCACTGTTCACTGTTGGAATCTAAACTTGTCTGCTGTTCTGGTTGCGGACTGGGGTGAGATGTATCTATTAGTGTGATGCGTTCTAGATGCTGGCGACGTTGTTCCATATTGCCTTGTTGAATGCCAGTAAGAACCATTTCTGGAAGGAATTCGGCGACTTCTGTCGCTATATGTTCTCTGACAGTCATTATCCTGAGTGCCAAATCTGGCTTTTCTTGAAACAGTTGCTCAAGATACGCTTCTCCATCCTGAATTTTTCCGGCAGAAAAGTTATGTAGCCAAAGTTCCAATGGCGGATTCGTTTCGCCTAGCTGTGCCAATACTGTTTTCAGCGCCTGATAAGTCAGGTAGCTTTGCAGAGTCTTGGCTGTATCCTTGGCAATTTGCTTAAGATTCATGTTTGACCCCAGCCCATAAAAAGTAAAAAGCAAAAGTAAAAAGTAAAAAGAAAGAATGACTATTTTCTTTTACTCTTTTACTTTTTACTGGTTACTTGAGGATCAGACAGTATCCATTGCCTCGAACTCAAACTTGATTTCTTTCCATAGTTCGCAAGCAGCAGCTAGTTCAGGACTCCACTTAGCAGCTTCGCGGATAACATCGTTACCTTCACGAGCCAAGTTGCGACCTTCGTTACGAGCTTGGATACAAGCTTCTAAGGCTACGCGGTTAGCTGTAGCACCAGGTGCGTTACCCCAGGGGTGACCAAGAGTACCACCACCGAATTGTAGTACGGAGTCATCACCGAAGATTTCTACTAGTGCAGGCATGTGCCAAATGTGGATACCACCGGAAGCAACTGCCATTACACCAGGCATAGAAGCCCAATCTTGGGTGAAGTAAATACCACGAGATCTGTCTTGCTCAACGTAGTTTTCGCGCAACAGGTCAACGAAGCCCATTGTGATACCACGTTCACCTTCCAACTTACCAACTACGGTACCGGTGTGAATGTGGTCACCACCAGACATCCGTAGGGTTTTAGCCAATACACGGAAGTGAATACCGTGGTTCTTTTGACGGTCGATTACGGCGTGCATAGCCCGGTGAATGTGCAACAGAATGCCATTATCACGACACCAACGAGCCAATGTGGTGTTGGCGGTGAAACCTGCGGTCAGGTAGTCGTGCATGATGATGGGCATTTTGAGTTCTTTAGCAAACTCAGCCCGTTGCAACATTTGTTCACAAGTGGGGGCGGTAACGTTGAGGTAGTGACCTTTGATTTCACCGGTTTCAGCTTGTGCTTTGTGGATTGCTTCTGCTACAAACAAGAAGCGATCGCGCCATCTTTGGAATGGTGCAGAGTTGATGTTTTCGTCATCTTTGGTGAAGTCCAAACCACCGCGCAAGCATTCGTATACAGCACGTCCGTAGTTTTTAGCGGACAAACCTAGTTTGGGCTTAATGGTACAACCCAACAAAGGACGACCATATTTGTTTAACTTGTCACGTTCAACTTGAATACCGTGAGGAGGCCCTTGGAAGGTCTTCAGGTAAGCAACAGGAATCCGCAAGTCTTCCAAACGTAATGCCCGCAGAGCTTTAAAACCAAATACGTTACCTACAATAGAGGTCAACATATTGGTGACGGAGCCTTCCTCGAACAAATCTAGAGGATAAGCAACGTAGCAGATGTATTGGTTATCTTCACCGGGAACGGGTTCGATATCGTAGCAACGACCTTTGTAGCGGTCTAGGTCGGTGAGCAAGTCTGTCCATACAGTTGTCCAAGTACCGGTGGAAGACTCAGCCGCCACAGCAGCACCGGCTTCTTCGGGAGGAACTCCGGGTTGGGGAGTCATCCGGAATGCTGCAAGAATATCTGTATCTTTAGGTGTGTAGTCTGGGGTGTAATAAGTTAGTCTGTAATCTTTAACACCGGCTTGATACCCTGATTTGCTCTGGGTCTTCGTTTGAGCGTAAGACATAAATTCCCTTCCAAGAAGTCACTCTTTAATTACTTATCAAATCACGTTCTGTGCAACTTCTTCTAACTCCCGCTCTTTTTTCCCACTAAAATGAAGGAAAAAATCAGGAAAATTTTTTTGTTAGAGGTTGCCTCAGGCAAAGGATAGCGGTTTTCGGGCAACGAACAATTGGTGATCAATGTTCTATCCACGCCAAGATACATGACCTAGCGCTTCTGCTTTCCCCTCATCCTGTGAATAAAAATTCTCTTTTATCTCTTTCTCTTGCCCCGCTAAATTTTTGTATTTCTGGCAAAAACTCCGCGCTTTGCGGAAAGTATTATATTATTCCCCTACACATCGGGTTTTTTGGGGTATCGGGTTTGCTAACAAGCATTCCCACCTCCGCACTCTTGATATATCCCCTAATAATGGGAAACAAACCAAGAAAGAATTTGCTTGACATAAATCCAGCAGAGTGATAAGTGAAAGAAAAAGAAATTGCACACCACGTAATTTGTAGCTTGTCTCACAATATATCAAGAATTTGATAAGTTATTCTTTGAAAGTTTTTAACTTATTTATTTAAATTTGTTATTACATAAAGTTTTAAACATTTTGTTAAGAATAATTTACAAAAGTCATTTATGAATGTATGGGAACTGTTAGTAGAGGTTAGAGGCTAGAGGTTAGAGTGAGAAAGTTATTTCCCCCCTGCTCCCTGCTCCCCTGCTCCCCTACTTCTTCCCCTAGTCCCTAGTCCCAAAAAATTTATTGGTGACGTTTAAAACACAGCCTCTAGGGGAATACTGAGATTAACCACTAGCCAGTTGAGGTAATGGTTATGGGTACTGTCTCCAAAGGAAATGTCACCGTGGTATTATTTCGCAAGCGGACTAATTTATTGCTTAGTTCTATATTTTTGGGGTTGATAGCTTTGCCTAGTATTGGCTTTGTAACTATGACAAATGCAGCCAGGGCAGACAAAATTGGTACTAGTGTCCCACCGCAACAAACCCCTGACATTGATTCATCTGAGTTGACTCCTTCTTATCCGGCTGTTCCGCCACCGGCGCGAGTAGATCCTTTACCTGATGAGAGGGGAGTGCAAGAGAGAGTTGTAGAAGTCGATTATCGTGTTAACAACTTGCTAGGAGATTTTGCAGGTAATCTCTGGGTAGGTTCCTGGCGGGGATTGTCGCGGATTGACCCGAACACAGGGAGAATTTTATCTCGTGTGAGCTTACCAAATGTTGCCATTGGCGCATTGGCGCAAGATAAAGTGGGACGCTTATGGGTAGGAACTTATGAAGGACTGAAACGAGTAGACCCCCGTACCAGTGAAATTACAGCTCAGAATTTATTTTTACCTTCAAAACGGGTTTTGTCGTTGTTAGTGGATAAACGAGGTTATTTATGGGCGGGAACAGATAATGGGTTAGCTCTAATTAGTCCAGACCAAGGCTTAATTATGACGACATTAAAAAACTTGCCTGGTGTGAGTGCCAACGCCATGACTTTAGATGCGGAAGGTCAGCTATGGATTGGTACACTGGATGGATTAGTACGGGTGAATACTGCCAACGCTTTAATTATGAAGCGCATTAACGAGTTACCCGGAACAACAGTGCAAACCTTAGCAATTAGTCCAGAAGGATTAATCTGGGCGGGAATGCCGAATAATTTGTTAGTAATTAATCCACAAACTGGTGCAGTTTTGAGGTCTGTAACTCGCCTCCGGGGAAGGAATGTGACAGCAGTGCGCTTCGCCCAAGATGGTAGTGTATGGGTGGGGACACACAATGGTTTATTACGATTGAATCCACATACAGGAGCTGTATTAGACGAAGTTGCTGGACTTCCTTCTAGCCGAGTTCTTTCCCTTGCGCCCAATGTCGGGAATAAATTATGGGTCGGTACTAGTGAAGGTCTAGCTTGGTTAATGCCCAAAATGGAAAAAGCACAACCTCATTTGGCTTTTAGTCGGGTTGTGAAGTGAGAGACTGGGAGATGAGGGGGATGAGGGAGATGAGGGAGATGAGGGAGATGAGGGGGATGAGGGAGATGAGAGATTTTGATAATGATACAGTCCTACTTCTTGCACCCTGCTCCCCTGCTTCTTCCCCCACTCCCTACTCCCTACTCCCTACTCCCCAATAAAACTATGGCAATCACTACCCAGCAATTAATTCAATGGAAACAACAGGGACGGTCAATCGTAGCATTGACTGCCTGGGATTATGCGATCGCTCAACTGATCGATGCGGCTGGGGTAGACTTAATTTTGGTGGGTGACTCGATGGCTGTGGTTTTGGGGTATGAAACCACGCTGCCAATTACTTTAGAAGAAATGCTGTACCATGCTAAAGCTGTGCGTCGTGGTGTGAAACAAGCTCTAGTTGTGGTTGATTTACCGTTTTTGACTTATCAAGAAAGCGTGCAACAGGCGATGCGCTCGGCTGGGTTGGTGCTGAAAGAAACGGGCGCTCAAGCTGTGAAGTTGGAAGGTGGCTATCCAGCAATGGTGGAAACTATTACACGGTTGGTGCAAGCGGGAATCCCCGTTATGGGTCATGTAGGTTTGACTCCCCAATCAGTTCATCAATTGGGATTGCGACAACAAGGAAAGACCCAACAAGCAAGTGAAAGGATTTTAAATGAAGCGATCGCACTTGAACAAGCGGGTGTCTTTTCAATAGTGTTGGAGCATATCCCCGCAGATTTAGCAATGCAGATTACACAAAAATTAACTATTCCCACAATTGGTATCGGTGCAGGAGTCCATTGTGATGGACAGGTGTTAGTTACCTCTGATGTCCTTGGTTTAACAGAAAAGCAGCCCCCATTTGCCAAAGTTTACACAAATCTGCGTGAAACGATTACCAAAGCCGTAGAAGATTATGCTGAGGAAGTGCGGGAACGAAAGTTTCCATAACTAAATACACTGAAGACTGGGAGTATTTTTATGGTTCTACAAGTTCAGCCTACTCAAAAAACTCAAAAAGAATTAAATATTGCCTGGGAGGCACTTCCAGCAGACTACATTTTACCTGACGATCCAGTGGAAAATATTCAACAACCCCCTCTAGCAGCAGCACTTACTGACGCATTGGGAGCAACAAAACGCATTCAACCCCAAATGCTGATTGGCTCTAATTTTGGACTTGTGGCCACAGTCAATAAAAAAATTGTTGTCAAAGCACCGGATTGGTTTTATATACCTCAAGTACAGCCTGTAGCCGCAGGCGTAATTCGTCGTAGTTATACCCCAAATTTAGAAGGTGCTGCTGTTGCTGTTGTTATGGAATTTTTGTCAGATACAGAAAATGGAGAATTATCAGTTCGCTCAACTCCACCCTATGGAAAACTTTATTTTTATGAACACATTCTCAAAGTTCCCACCTACGTCACCTACGACCCCTACGAACCAATTTTAGAAGTACGGTGTTTGCAAAATGGACAGTATGCTTTGGTGTCAGCAGATAGCAATGGACGTTATTGGATTCCTGAGTTAGAGCTATTTTTGGGAATTTGGCAGGGTGAAAGACTGTGCCAAACTATGAATTGGCTACGGTGGTGGGATCAAGAAGGTAATTTGCTGTTGTGGAGTCAAGAACAAGCAGAACAAGAACGCCAACGTGCAGAACAGGAACGCCAACGCGCAGAACAAGAACGCCAACGCGCGGAAATATTAGCAGCTAAGTTACGTGAACTAGGTGTTGACCCTGATGCGATCGCCTAAGTAAATGCCAATCACAAAAATATTTGGGAAAATCTGGAATACATGCACTTACTTGATCTATTAGCCGGAGAAGACAACCATTTAGCTTTGGGTACGCCGGAACAACCAACCCTCACCTATGAGCAATTACGAGCAAATGTAATTTCCTTAGTTTCTCAATTAAACAGCTTTGGTTTGGGTAGAGGCGATCGCATCGCCATTGCAATGGCTAACGGTTCCCAAATGGCTATTACTTTTCTCGCAGCGGCTATGTGTGGTACTGCTGCACCCCTCAACCCCAAGTATAAGCAGGATGAATTTGCTTTTTATTACGAAGACCTCCAAGCTAAAGCCCTAATTACCTTACCAGGGACACAAGAGGCGGCAATAGCAGCTACTACACCCGATATGCTATTGATCAATGCCACAACTAATCCTGACGGCACATTAAGGTTGGAATTGCATCAAAGACATACTCAACCGCCAAACTTTAAATCTGATCTTGTCTTTCCTCATGCTGATGATGTGGCAATTATCCTCCATACCAGTGGCACTACTAGCCGCCCTAAACGGGTTCCAATTAAGCACCGCAATCTCATTGCCTCTGCCAGTAATATTATCAGTGCATACAACCTCACGGCTAAAGACACCAACTTATGTCTCATGCCACTGTTTCATATTCATGGTTTAGTGGGATGTCTGCTGGCCACTTTAGCATCAGGGGGGACGTTCATTTGTCCGAGTAGATTTAACGCTTTGGAATTTTGGAAGCAGGTTGATACTTATCGACCTACTTGGTACTCTGCTGCACCAACTATGCACCAAATGATTCTTGCTAGAGCCAGCCGCAATCAAGATATTATTAAAGCTCATACCTTCCGCTTCATTCGTTCCAGCAGCGCACCTTTACCGCCAGTGATTATTGAACAGATGGAAGCAGTTCTCTATGCGCCTGTGGTGGAATCTTACAGCATGACAGAAGCTGCACACATGATGACTTCTAATCCTTTACCGCCCAAAGTCCGTAAACCAGGTAGTGTCGGCTATGGTTTTGGTGTGGAAGTGGGAATTATGAGTGAAGAAGGCAACTTGCTTCCTCAGGGAAGTTTAGGTGAAGTCGTGGTGAAAGGAGCAAATGTCGTTGATGGCTACGAGAATAACCCCCAAGCCAACGCCACGGCTTTTGTTAATGGTTGGTTCCGGACTGGCGACCAAGGTAGGTTAGATGCAGATGGTTATCTTTACCTCACAGGTAGAATCAAAGAACTCATTAATCGCGGTGGGGAAAAAATTTCGCCGTTGGAAGTAGATGACTTGTTGCTGCGTCATCCTGCTGTTGCTGAAGCCCTGGCGTTTGCCGTACCGCACAAATCCCTAGGGGAAGAAATTCATGCTGCTGTTGTACTCAAGGGTGAAACTAGTGAGCAGGAGTTAAAATCCCACTGCTCAAATTTTTTGGCAGATTTCAAAGTGCCTAAGCAAATTCATATTTTAGAAGCATTACCTCGTGGTGCTACTGGAAAATTACAACGGCTGAATATGGCGAAATTCCTTAAATTATGGGAGTAGTACCGCTGTGGGAAAGTCAAAAGTTGATTCTGAGCGAAGTCGATGGGTCAAAATGCTTTTCCTTTGGTATTTTGCAATGATGAAAGCTCATCGATCTGCATGAATTCTGCACAAATTCTGCACAGTGGTTGCATACGTAGGTGATATCTTCCTATTTACATATGCAGGAGGAAGAGCTAAAAATTCCACCATTGAACAAAGAGGCGAATTGTGGATGAATTGGAAAGACTCATATTATGGCTGGTTAATTGAATTAATCCCACTGCCTGAAGGTTATGTATTTAAGTGTTGGATGCTAAATGAGCAAGTAGGAATTAGCAACAACCATATTTATCCTAGGTTATCTGAAGCCATGAGGGCAGCGAGGAAAAGGGCGAAGCTAGAGTCTGCAAGGTTAGCACTGATCCAATTTTTAAATGAATCCTATACAAATTGCCATCTTAGCCCTCAAGAACATATAGCTTTGGCAAATTCAATTTTTGACTTGACGACCTCAGCCTATCAACCTCAACATCGAGACTTTTAAACTCAGCAGATGAATAAATCAATTTTTTACTCTGACAACAATACAAGTTATCCAGTGACAAATTTCAGTCATGATTCTCGCGGTAGCGGTAGGTATTCTATTGCTTGTTGAAACTGAGGGCTACCTGAGGATAGAAGCCTGAGGCTATACAAACAAAGCCTACTTAAACTGCTTAGGAATTTTAACTAAACTCGCAAAATTCCCCATCCATCTATAGGGTGGGTAGGATATCAAGAATCGTCTTCCAACAACAGGAGGCGATTTTTTTAGTTTTATTTGATAGCAATTAAGAAAACTGTCTACTGAAAGTGCAATATGTACACTCCAGCCAATCTGCCATAAATTTTCTATAAATATGGTTCACAATAAACATTTATAGAATTTTGGAGGCGAGCAAATTACATCTAAGAAATAAGGAACTAGAGATAAATATGTACCTTATCTCCGATGAAAACTGCTATATCTGCAATTTTTCTCTTTAATACCCTAGATATAAGTAAAACGACTTGAAAAAACTAAGCTATGTAAAGTAATGTAAATTTACTGAAAATCAGTTTGTAGTCAAGACTAAAGTCCTGATTTGAGAACTAAAGTTCTTACTACAAACCTTTAATTATTTACCCGCTTCTACTTATATAGGAATCCTATTTAATTATTGAAAAACCCCTGTATATTCAAAAAATCTTCTTTCCTACTCCCCACTCCCCACTCCCTACTCCCAGCCTACGCAAATAATTTTAGGAATCAAACCGGATTCCCATAGAAGCAAGTGACACGGGAATGCTGATAATGAACTATAGAAAGTTTATTTCATCGTTGAAACCTCTTCTATCTTGTTGCTTCCCTCTATGAGTAAAACCACTGTTGGGGAAAAAACTTACAATTAAACACACACTGATTCGATTTCATTTGCTTGAATAGCTATATTGATAGGATTACAATTCACTATTCTGGATTATGTCTAGTAAGTTCATTGACGTTAGAGAATATACTGTCCGGGCCCATAAAAGGCAAATTCATACTCGCGTTTTCCATTTTGTCTGTAAACAGTGCAATCAGACTACACAACGAGAGACTTTTGGCCCTCGTCCGTTATATTGCGAGCAATGCCGTCCTCCACAAGCACCAAAAAAATCTCATCAGCCTTCTCAAAAAGCCAAGCCTAGGCCAATGACTTATAAAAGTGATACCGATTTAGGTTGATTTAAAAATTTATGAATAATCTACAATTAAAGCCCCCTCAAACTTTTCTCTCTCCATTGTTAGAACTACGAGACTACTATGCTCGCCTTGTAAAAGAGTACGAAATTTTATACACAGAGGCGCGATCGCAGCTCCATCATGTAGATGCTTTATTGTCTAACTTGTCTCCTCAATCAGATATTCAGGATAAGTTGACAGCAGTGGGAACGCTAGATCAGGCATCTGCTTCTACTCCTGAAGACTCGTCGTTATCTGAGTCTGATCATCTTCTTCAGTCTGATATCAACTCGCTTGATTCTAGCCAGTCTGATTTGCCAGAGTCAGAGAATGTAGAGGCAGATAATTTATCTCCTGCAAATAGAGATATTCCAGACTTGTCAACATCAAAGACATCCGTTGCAAGTATAGATAAGTCCATCAAGGTGCCGGATGTGCCAATGTTACCTGAGTATCAAACTCAAAGTCGTATGGAAGCTATCAAAAATCTTTTGCAAGAGCATCTTGGCACTGTCTGTCATATAGATTTCATCGTGCGATCGCTTTATGGAGATTTAGATCAATCTATCTTTAAAGTTGTCAAAGGTAGAGTCCAATCTTCATTGACACAAGGCAGAGAAAGACAGGTTTGGTGGGGTATTCCCGACGAGCCTGGTTGTTACACTCTAGATTTAGGTTTAGTAACCTCCAACAAGACTAAAGGCATTGCTAGAACTGCTAATAAAAAGAAGAAATCTTTTTCAATTCCGAGTACAAATGTTGTCCCTATGCTCCAAGAATTTGAGGGTCTATTTTTAATAGATGCTCTTTCTGATTTTTTGGAAAAAAATTCGGGGATAGTTTTTAGTGTTGCGGAAATTATCAAGGGTCTTTATGGAGAACTAGATGAGCAAGAAGTTAGAGAGGTCAAGAGTAAGGTACTCAATGAACTTTCTAGAGGTTATCGCACAGGGCGATTTTCTAGGGTGCCTGACAAAATCGGCTTTTATACTTGGGATTCAAAGTTGATCTTAGAAGCAAGTCGAGGGAGGTAAAGAGGCAGAGGGGCAAGGGGGCAGGGGGACAAGGG
>NZ_CAWUDM010000102.1:0-19549 GCF_963920855.1 Nostoc sp. CCY0012
GATGGGGAGATGGGGAGATGGGGAGATGAGGAAGACTAAACATAACAGGTTTTGATATTTGCCAGAAATTGTCCCCTTATCCCCTTGTCCCCTTGTCCCCTTATCTCCTTGTCCCTAATACCCTAACTTAGTGATGCAATACCGACGCTTTGGAAAAACAAACCTACGCCTTTCGGTTTTTTCGTTGGGAACAATGCGCTATTTAGCTGATGCTGACAATGCCCAGCAGATAATTGACCAAGCTTTGGCGCTAGGAATTAATCATTTAGAAACAGCCAGAGGCTACGGTAAAAGTGAGGAGTATCTTGGTGCAGTTATCAAAGGTGGATTGTCAGTACCTCGTTCCCAGGTTCACATCACCACCAAAATTCCGCCTACAGCTGATGCTGATAGTATGCGTCGGTGCATCAATGAATCTCTAGAACGATTAGATCTGGATTATTTAGATTGCCTGGGTATTCATGGCTTAAATACTTGGGAACATCTCAAGTGGGTGCAAGCCAATACTGGCTGCATGAAGGCTGTCCAGGAAGCTGTTGATGACGGTCGCGTGCGGCACGTTGGTTTTTCTACCCACGGGTCATTAGATATAATTCTGGCGGCAATAAATACAGATTTTTTTGAATTTGTCAATCTGCATTATTACTATTTTTGGCAACGCAACGCACCAGCAATTCAGCTAGCAGCTGAAAAAGATCTGGGCGTTTTTATAATTTCCCCGGCTGATAAGGGAGGACGACTTTATACGCCACCCCAAACTTTGAAAGACCTGTGTCAGCCATATTCATCCTTAGAATTAAATTATCGCTTTTTACTGAGTGATCATCGCATTACTACCCTGAGTGTCGGGCCAGCTATCCCAGATGAATTAATAGAACCTTTACAAGTTGCTGATAGTGATGGTGAGTTAACATTAGAAGAAAGTTTAATTTTTCAAACATTAGAAAAGCATCAAAAATCCACATTAAAAACTGATAAATGTAGTCAGTGTTTTGCTTGTTTACCTTGCCCAGAAAATATTAATATTCCCGAAGTATTGCGATTAAGAAATCTCGCTGTAGCTTATGATATGACCGACTATGGTAAATATCGTTATGGTATGTTTGAAAATGCCGGTCACTGGTTTCCGGGAATGAAAGCCAACCGTTGTACAGAATGCGGTGACTGTTTACCTCGCTGTCCTGAAAAGTTAGATATTCCTGCTTTGTTGGCAGATACTCATGAAAGATTAAACGGTAAAGCTGGTAGAAGATTGTGGGAATAAATCAAGAATTAAATATGCAACTTTGATGAAGAGATCGCCTGCCTGAGCCAATGACCAAGTTAAACTATTTGTAGACATCGCTACTGGAAATAACTATGCAAGTAACGCAACAGCGATACTATACCCCAGAGGAATATTTGGCGTTAGAGGAAGCTGCTGAATACAAAAGCGAATATATTGATGGGCAAATCATACCAATGGCAGACGGGACAATTAATCATAACCAAATAGCCCTCAATTTAAGTACTGAGTTAAATTTTGCCTTCAAAAAGCAAAGCTACCGCGTTTACATGGGTGATGTTCGTCTATGGATACCCCAAAAAAGTATTTATACTTATCCAGATGTGATGATTTTGGCGGATGAACCGGAATTTTTCAACAACCGTCAAGATATAATTCTCAACCCGCAGGTGATTGTTGAGGTTTTATCAAAATCAACCAAAGGTTATGACCGCGAGAATAAATTTGAGTCTTACCGCACAATTTCCACGTTCCAAGAATATCTGTTAATTGACCAAACCCGGATTCATGTAGAACAATTTTCTAAGACTGGGAAAAAACAATGGTCGTTGCGTGAGTATGATGAGGAAGATGAAGCGATCGCACTGGCAACGGTACCCTTTGAAATTTCTCTACAAGACTTATATAACAAGGTGCAGTTTGAAGTTTTAGAATCAGATATTGATAAATATAGTTAAATTAGGCGAACACTCGTTTTGCTAAAGTAAGAAGTATCTTAACTGCTTATACGCATACTAGTCATTAGCTCTTTGTTGTCTCCAGCTAGGAAAAATATGTTAAAGAGCGTAAAAATAGAAAATTTTCGAGGTTTCAAATCTTTTGAGCTTCAGCAGCTAGGTAGAATTAATCTGCTGGTAGGTGAAAATAACAGTGGTAAAACCTCAATATTAGAAGCTATTCAACTTTTATGCTCACGGAATAATCTTGAACCAATACGTGAGAGTATAAATAAAAGGGGTGAATATTTGTTTGATGACGAAAGAAGAGGAGAGCGAAAGCTTGATATTCGGCACCTTTTTTATGGGCATGAAATTGAATTGGGAAGCAGATTTTCAATAGTTAGTACTACTGATGGCAATATTCAAGAACAGCTTATTGGATCAATAGAAATACGCAAAAATCTTCACAGAGAATCATATAATCAGTTACCAGAAGTTATATATGATGAAGTCCCAGATGTATTGAAGGAAACCGATTTAATTATACAGTGGACTCAAGAAAAAAAAGAAGATTTTTTGAAGTTACCGTTAATGCCTAATGGAACATTACCTGTAGATTATATTCTAAGATCTCGTAGAGATACTAAAAATCCTGCAATTATCACGCAATTTATAACATCATCTTCTCTAGGAACAGAGAAAATGATTGAGTTATTTGATCAGGTAGTACTAACACCTGAAGAAAAACTTGTAGAGCAAGCGCTTAATAGAGTAGACTCCAAAATTCAACGAATTGCTCCGGTAAGTTCTCAAAAATCCAGATATTTATCAGACTCTCGTGGTGGTTTTCTTGTGCTTCTTTCTGATAACAAACGTGTACCAATCGGTAGCATGGGAGATGGGATTTGGCGTATCTTAGGGCTTGCATTAGCTACTGTATGCGCTAAAGATGGATACTTATTCATAGATGAAATTGATACAGGACTTCATTTTACTACTATGTCTGATATGTGGAAGATGATTTGGGAAACATCTAAAAGATTAAATGTACAAGTCTTTGCCACTACACACAATAGTGATTGTTGGAAAAGTTTATCCGATATTGCAGAACAAGAAAATGCAATTGAGGATAGTATTAGAATTCATAGAATTGAAAAAGGTAAAGAAAAAAATATAGTTTTTATTGAGCCGGAAATTGTTATTGCGGCTGAAGAGAATATTGAGGTTCGTTAATAATGCCAAGCAAGGAGAAATTGACGAAGCGGCTGTTTGTTGAGGGTGAACAAGATAAACGAGTAATACCGTATCTCCTCGAAGCCAACGGAATTCCTTGGGAAAAAGGTAATGAACCTGTCTATATCCAACCTCGCGGCGGTAATGATTTTACTAATTATTGGATATCTGCTCGGCTGAAAGAAGCAGGATTAACCCATTTTGGTTTGATACTAGACGCAGATGAAGATTCATCTACTAGTTGGCAAAGTATTAGAAATGCTTGTTTATCAAGTATTCCTGATATACCTCATGAAATACCGGAAACCGGACTTATTCATCTTACTCATGCTGGAATTAAGTTTGGTATCTGGATTATGCCAGATAACCAACTACAAGGTATGTTAGAAACTTTTTTAGCTTATATGGTTTACGATGAAAGCCAAGTTCTTTGGAAATATGCTCAGAAAGTCGTAGGAGAATCAAAAAATCAAGGGGCAAAATTTATAAGTTCTCATCATGATAAAGCTTGTATTTACACGTGGTTAGCATGGCAAGATCCACCAGGACGACAACTACATAATGCTATTGAGGAAAAAATTCTGCATCCACAGCATCCAAAGGCACAGGTATTTGTTAACTGGTTTAAAAATTTGTATGATTTATAATTTAGTGATATTTATAACTGAGCGATCCCATAAACACAATATTTCCATATTAAAAATGAAAAAAAAGGGTAGACGTTGAGATACCACTAATGAATACTATCAAGATTCACTTAGCTGTTGGCATTGATCACGTTACCCTATCTGTGTTTTATACCGAGGCTGATTGTTGGGAATTTCGGTTGATTAGTCCTGGTGGTGCAGTGTTTGGCCAGGGAAAGCTTTACTATACGCCTCAAGCTGCCGAAAAAGCGGCGCGAGAGTGGATACAACAAGGCAATTAAATCAGCCTAATTAAACCTTGTCTATGTTGAGAACTATAGTTTGCAGTCAAGATTATGAGATTGCTTCTTGAGGTTGCAATGACAAAAACTTCACTTTTTACGATGGACGAAGTTTAATTTCCCGTTTCAGCAAGTGCTTCTAGATGAAATGCCAAATTATTCAGCGCCATTTCAATTTCGGAACTATATGGAATGCTGCGCCATCTGGGGGTGGTTGCATTATCCATCGCTGTTGTTTCCAGATATTGAGCAACAACCATGAGTTTTTCGGGATCTGTCCCTGCTGTTGCCAAATTTTCTAAAAATTCTTGAGGTGTCATGGATTCTGAGAATTTCATTATTGCAATCAGAATAACTACTGCATCACAATAAGTCTGTTCACCGTACTCATGTTTTTCAGACTATAAGCTAATGACCAGCGATTACTCCCAAAATCCCCAATTCTCGCTTCAATCTCTTGAACTACTAGCACCCGCAGGTAACAATGATTGGGATAGTGACCTTTACCAAGATAAACACGCTTTTGTCTGGCAATATGGCGAAGATTTGCTGAAATTGCTCAACCCTAAACCCGGAGAATATATTTTGGATCTAGGTTGTGGTACTGGACAACTCACCGAAAAAATTGCTTTAGCTGGTGCTGAAGTCATGGGAATTGATAGCGCCCCGGCGATGATTGAAAAGGCCAAGCAAAACTATCCTCACTTATTATTTAATGTTGCTGATGCGAGAAGCTTTCAAGTAGATCAGCCATTAGATGCAGTATTTTCCAACGCGACTTTGCATTGGGTGAAAGAACCAGAAGACGCGATCGCCTGCGTGTATCAAGCACTGAAACCAGGAGGACGTTTTCTCGCCGAGTTTGGTGGTAAGGGCAATATCCAGGCGATCGCTCAAGCTTTATATACTGCTTTAGAGGCAGTTGGTATTGCCGCACAAACACTTAATCCTTGGTATTTTCCTAGTATTGGTGAATACGCCACACTACTAGAACAGCAAGGCTTTAACGTCGCTTATGGCATTTTGTTTGCCCGTCCCACTGCCTTAGCAGAGAAAGAAGCAGGTATGGCAAACTGGCTGCAAATGTTCGCCAGCGCTTTTTTAGCAGAATTGTCTCCTGAGCAGCAAACACAAGTCATTAGTCAGATAGAGCAGTCCCTCAAACCAACACTATATAGTGAGAGTACTTGGACGGCAGATTACAAAAGACTCCGCATCCTGGCCTTTAAGATTTAGCACACACAAACAGCGATTAATTAGGTAAATTATTAATATGTAGTCAAATCTATTACCCGTAATTCATCAGCGAATGGAACATTAATCCAAAATCGCCAATGGTATTCTTTTATGATTAAACACAAGCTACCTGGCCGCCAGATATCGCTCCCCCTGCTAAATCACTCAACTAAATTAAATTTCTCACCTGTCTCCCATCGAGCGAAAAGCTTTGGCTTACAATTTCCCCGAAGGGGGATGAGGTCTATTTTATCTTTGTGGAAATTAACCTACTTAACTATTAGTCTGAGTACAATTTCTTTTTTAGCAGCCTTACCCTCGCCAGCACAAACATCCCCAGTCCCATCACCTTCGGATGCGCCTTTGGAACTGGCCTTATTAACTCAACCCAATGGTACGGTGATGACAGCCAGTACCATTAACCCAGAAGGTTTAACTACACCTAGTTTGTGGTGGGCAAAAGAAAATTCCGAAAATAGGTTGTTGGATAACTGGATCGCCTATGCAGCATCCGAGAATGAACCAGCCAGAGTAGACCTCATCGTTAATCAGCAAGTTTGGAGTGTGCTGGAATATCTAGAACGTTACCATTTTGTGAATCACTTGGGTAGCAGTGCCAGAAGAGAAGGTTATAATGTCCGGGTTTTTAATTACCAGCAAGACCTGTTGGCAACTTATACTTGTAACTTTGTGACAAGTCCAGTGTCATGCCGTATCCAGATGAATGCACAAAACCGATTAGGTCTGTTGCGTTCACTTTAAATAACTATGCTTGCTTCATTTGGGTGAACAAAGCCTCATACTGCTTAATTACTTCCGGAGGTAACGGGAGTAAAAATTCACTTTTGCTGAAAGTTTCACGATTACTTTGTAACAAACCCCTAAACGGTTGTTGAATATCCGCCGGGACAATATCGGGAAAAATTGGCGAATTACTTCTAGTTAGCACAGAAATTTGCTGGGCAATATTTGGTTGCCAACAAAAATCAATCCACTGAGATGAGATAGTATCTTGGGCAGCCTTTGTTGGACGTACCCATAAGTCTGCCCACATTGCCGTTCCTGATTGTGGAATAACTGCACTTAGTTGGGGATAACGTGCCAAAACTGGCATGATATCGCTTGACCAACCAACTGCTAGCCATGTATCTCCAGTAATTAAAGGTTGTAAATAGTTATTGGAACTATAGAACTTCACTTGTTGGTTGAGTGTGCGTAGTTCCTGTTCTAAATCGGGTATGGTGTCCAGATTCTCTGTATTGTAAGAGTTTCCTAGCTTTTTCAAAACCAGACCAATGACTTCTCTGGGTTGATTAAGTAAAGAAATCCGCGATCGCAATTCATTTCGCCACAAATCACTCCAATCTTGCGGCGTCAATCCTAATCTTTGTAATCTTTCACGATGATACACAATCATCGTACTTCCCCAACGGTAAGGAGCCGCCCACACTTGCCCTTGAGTGTCTAGATTACCTTGAGCGTTGCGCGTTACTAATTGTTGCCACCTTTGATCCAACGCAGTCCAATTTTTTAACTGTTGAATTTCTGGCTGTGTCAACGGTTGAATTAGTTTCTGCTCGATAGCTGCTCTTAGCCAGTAATCACCCAATGTCACCAAGTTAGATGCTGCAACTGTTTCTGATTGCCCAAAGGGTAAAAAACGTGTCCAAACTGGGTCATTAGTGGTGTTCGGTTTCTGCTGCCAACCTTGCAATTGCCTAAATATCTCTTGTATCTGCTCAATCGGGGTAAACTGTAACTGCACCCGTTGCTGTAAACTGCGGCGAAATTGACTAACTACTTGGCTAGGTATAGAACCTTGGAGTAGCCGGACATTGAGTTGTGTTTGGTTACCACCACCACACCCAACCAGCAGTTGTGAAAGTGCCAGTCCACTTGCACCAATCAAAAAAGACCGTCGATCCAGTGATTTAGGGTTGGGAATTGGGAATTTCGGATTATACATGATAAAAATGGCGCCTTTAAGCGCTTATTTAGCCATATTTGCGAAATAGTGCTGTCAAAATTGAGTTAGTGACTAACATTCGACTCTTTTAGTATAAATAGCTGGTCATGAATTAAATTTTCTCAATAATCATCATGATGAATATGCATAAAAATTATTTAGTTATATTTATAAACAAATACTTAAATAACATATTCCCACAAAATTTTTGAAAAATTAAATAATTCATAAGTATGGTTAAGATCACCAGTAAATTGAATAACATAGAGAAAATATGCGGACAAGGGTATTAAATGGAGCCATTACAACAGCAAATCCTGACTTTGAGTGATAAACTAGATGCCCTCTGCCAGGTGATAGAGCAACTTGACGGTAAAGTCGCTCAAGCTTTCTCAGAGTGTTCTTTAGCAAATACCCAAGCAAAAGATAATAATGTAGAAAATAGTGATGCAGGCAGTCATCAGTTCAAAAAACGCATCAATTTTCATTCTGAGATGGAACATAAAGATGTGTTGACAGATGGCATTTATTTAGACATGAATAGGCAAGGTGGAGATGCCGGCATAACACCAGAAATTCAAATACAAAGACTGACAGCACAGTTAACAGCAGCCTACAATCGCATTGCAGCTTTAGAAGAACAATTAATGAAAGAAAGAATCCATTAAATTTGCTAATTATTCAATATGTCAATAACTGGAAAAATTAGCCGGAATCTATATGAGTCCGGTGTTTTTGCTATTGACTATTGATTTGGCTGAGTCGCTCAATCTGAGATTCAACAGCAGCTAAAAGTTGATCTTGCTGCCAATTGTGACTGAGATCAGCAGCGATGCAAGCGGCTCCAGCCCCTACACCTTCTTTAACAAAGCCCTGTTCATAAGCTTGAAGTTGAGGATAGCGAGAATCCGCAAAACTTAACGGAGTAGCAAATAAACAAGGAACTGTTTTACCTAGACTAAGTGCTAAATCAACAGTATTTCCAGTTATATCTTCTGCTACCCAACGAGTCGTACCAACAACAACTTCTGCTGGTTGCCAAGCTAGATCATAAGCTTGGGCGATCGCACTCATTAAAGCATACACCGCCAGCATTTGCGTACCGCCTGCCAACATGACACCACAACTACGACTAGCTGCGATCGCCATTCCCGCCACCACCACTTGCATGGGATCACCCACAGCAGCAACGAGCCTAAGGGGATCTATTGAGGGAGACGATTGTGATTCTTCCCCCCTGCACCCCTGCACCCCTGCTTCCCCCGCTCTCATCCTCTCCAACCCAGCTTGCACTACTGCCCACTTTTGCGCGTGATTACAAATAGGGTGACTACTGTTGACTTTTCCATCTGCGTCTATACCCAAGCCGGTTAAAATCCCCAGGGCGGTGGTAGTTCCTCCCACGACACACTCACTTAAAATTACATATCCTTGTGGAGTATCGGCAGCCAGACGTTCTCCCCACAGTAACCCTTGTTTGAGCAAGTGGTGTACTGTACTCAATTCCATAGCCGCACCTCCACTTAAGCATTTAGCGGCATCACCACCTAAATCAATGGCTGGTACAGCAGGAGCATGGGGTAAACCAGCATTAAATAAATAAATTGGAATTTTCAGTGCTTCAACTACAGCACGAGAAATTAACACAGGCGAAGCACCTGCTGTTAACGGTGGTAGAGGATACAAAGGTTTTTTTTCTGGGCCATAGTATAAAAACTCAGCATCAGCACAAGCAGTATATTTTCGGTCTTCTGGAGTGCTACCAGCTGCGGAAATTCCGGGAATTAAACCAGTTTCAGTAAAACCTAAAACACAGGCAAATATAGGTAAACAACCGCGATACTTATTAATCCATGCTTCACCCTGTTGAATTTGGGTATAAATCCGCACCATATTTTTTAAGTTATCTACCCTTCATAATCCATCAAAACTTGCACCCATTGTGGCGGACGGGGAATGGAGTTTCCCAAGCGATCCAATAGCAGCCATGCCGCCAGGTGTACCATAAACAGATAGATAAAGTTATTGAACACAATTAAAGCGATCGCACCCAGTTGAATCAAAAATACACTAGGACTAGCTAACAATTGCAGTCTTAAAAAAGCCCATTCTATGAGTTCTGTGACTTGGTTAATCACATAAATCCACAGGTCTTCACCTGATAATATAGACAGCAACCATAACCGAAAAAACACCCCTAATGTACCCAACAATGTACCCAGGGTAATAGACACCATCCAAGGAACACGACGATGCCACGTTGCACCCAAAAGCACACCCATAAAAGCAAAAGGCATGACAAATAATAGACTGCGGACTGGCCCCATTAGCACTGATAACAGCAAACCAGAAGTCACAGCAGCCATCCACGCTGCTCTTTTGCCCCAGCGCAAGTAGACTAAGGCGATGGGTACAGGGAAAAATATCCGCAAAACTGGCCCCAGGGGAAAGTAAAAATTAATAAACCAGATGAGGCTAGCCGTACTCGCTAAAAATGCTGTTTCTACCATTCGTAAGGGCGCATCAACTTTGAGGCTAGGTCGCCGTAACTGTTCTTTCTCTAAGAGGGTATTTTGAGTTTTAGTGGATGGGTCTTCATCTGGTAGAGAATCTGAAATACTCATTTTGGCAAAATTATTAAACTATCATTCTTTCTAAGGCTGACAAATCGGGAATACAAATAGTGTCCTGCTCCCTTCTAATCAAACCTTTTTTTTCTAGTCTTGTTAATACTCTTGTAACTGTTTCCCTTGCCAGTCCACTCAAGCTACTCACTTCCCGGTGAGGCAAGTTAGGAATTTCGGTTCCTGTCTGTGCTTGTTTTCCTTGTCCTTCTGCCAAGAATAACAAAGTGTCGGCTACTCGTGATTGACTATCAGATTCCCGCAATCGCAGTCGTCGATTTACCTGCCGCAAGCGTCGAGCCATCAGTTGTGATAATCTTACTCCCGCCAAGGGTTCTGTATGAAGTAATTTAACAAAATCTTGCGATGGCATACTGCCAATTATCGTCGGCGTTAGGGTAATCACATCAGTGGAGCGAGGTACTTCATCTAGCGCCGCCATTTCTCCGAATAATTCACCTTTACCAATAATATTTAGTGTTACTTCTTTTCCTTCTAAATTGTAAGTACGTATTTTTACCCATCCGTCTAAAATAAAGTATACGGAACCACCCCAGTCATTTTCCAGCAGAATCACTTGATTTGCTGGGTGTGTGCGAGTCACAAGATGGGTGAGAGCTAGTTCCACAGCAGCTTCTGGCAACCCTTCAAAAAAGGGAGCAGAAAGTATCCAGGGATTAGTGGGTGCTTGCAAGCTATATCGGTCTTCCATTACGACTTAATTTATTAAAGCTGCTATGTATAAAACAAACAAGAGCGCTATATTCAACTTAAGCGATCAAAGCACAACCCCTTTCAAAAAGAATACTAAACTGTGTTACACAAGAAAGCTACAAGTATTTTTTATCAACAATCTTGACCTATGGGTTAGAATTGCGTAAACCTTTTGCCCACGGCATTTGACGCCTTTTGGAGTCTCCTTTAGGGGTCAAATGCATTGCCAACAAGATTACTTAAATATATAGCCAAACAAGATCAATGATACTCAAGGTAGTTAATTTTTGCTAATGTAAAATTTTTATCTGTTCATACAGAGCAAAATGAAGTCAAAAATATCCCCTTGCCATTCAGTGACTGGTTAGCTACATTAATTGCTCGTGTGGGTGCAAAGTCGGGGAAATTAGCTTTGTGGGTCTGATGTCGTAATTACAGGCATTTGTCTTACTAAGACTATTTACTTAGCTGTTGCATTTGTGGATGTTTTTTATAGGATAAAGTCCGAGAAGCTGTAACATCTCCTTGTATAAAAACAAATTCGGCATACCTTTTGTATTTCTAAATTGCAACTAACTGTCAAGTTACTCTTTGACAACAGATGTTGATGAATGACTGCCAAGTCTCATAAATCCATCACGTCAGTAAGCAGTCCGAAGGATTCCCACCTGAGGAACTTTCATACATGTAGTTCCCCGACCCGTTAAAGTACAGTTCTAGATAAGGTAATTCAAAGTGACTTCCCGCGCAGATGAAATTCAAAAATTAATTGCAGACATTGACAACTTACTCAATAGCAGTGGTAAGCGTCTGACTCGGTTGTTGTCTAGTCAGGCGCCGGAAGCTAGAGAAGTTTTAGAACGAATTCGTCAATTTCTTGTCCAGCAAGGAGAAACTGAAGTTTTCCAGAGTGCAGACCAAAACCAAGTATCTGGACAGGTACAAAAATCACCTTTGTTGGAAAAATTTGTCGAACAAGCTCATAACCAATCTGCTGCACAGCAAAACCAAGTTTTGCAAAACCACAGTGATTTGATCTCTCAGCAATTAAAAACCGAATTAACAACATTAATGCAGCCGTTGCAGGCAGAATTAGCAACGATGTTGCAAGAGCGGGCAACACTTGTACAAGAAATTAGACAACTAGAGCAAAGGCGACTACACAACTACTCCTTAAGCCAGCAGTGGGCTAACCAGGAGCAGATGATTTCCGAATTTTTACAGGTACTAATGAGCCGTCTACCTGCTTTAACGTCACAAAATAGGGAAAACATCGCTAGTAGCAATAGTCAACAACCTAGGCAATTAGCATCGGCGGCAACTCAACCTTTCTTAGAATCTACTCCACAAACAGAACGCTTAACACATCTATCCCAGGACTTAGATCAACGTTTATTATCCTTAGATGGGACTGTAAATGTCGTATTTGAAGCATTACAACGGAATATTAATACTTATCACGAATCCTTATCTCAAGCACTGGCACGAATGCACAATACGGGAGTGCAGGGCGAACAGTTGATGGTAAACTTCCTCAACAGTTTAACGCAACATTTGCCCCAAACATTGCCTAGTAACCCATCATCGAACGAGGGGGGAGCAAATCAGTCATCATTTACTGCACCTGAAACAACACAACCAGCCCAGCAAGGTGATTTAGCCAACAACCAAATGTGGCAATTGCTAGAAACAGAGACGGCAACTTCACTGACATTTAATGGTGAGGAAGAAGATGTTGATGTTACAGATAATCTCGATGCAATGCTTTTAGAGCTTGGTGTAGATGATTCTTTAGCATCTGAGCCGACATCGATGGAATTTCAGCAGGATAATTTGGAGTTAATTAGTGATGAAATAGATCAACTGTATGTAAGTTTGTTGGGGACAGAGAAATTTACTAGTTTGAACCTTGATGTTAGCCCAGCAGTGGTGACAGCAGAGTTATCATTCCCCACTGAGGCAGAAGCAACAGAGGTTATCGCCCCAGAATTATCTGCACCACAAATTACCAAGACTATAGCTACATCTCCCATTGAGCCAGTAGCAGCTGTGCCAGATCCTTGGTCGGAAGCATTAAGTCCTCGGAATACTCAACCGCAAGACTCATCATCAGAGTCATGGCAAGGATTGTTTTTTGCAGAAGATAGTGACCCAGGCCAATCCATAGGCAGTTCTGGGTTTTCACAAACACAAGTTGTCGTCACTGATGATTACCAGATTCAGCCCAGTAGTGCTGATACAATTACAGCCTTGAGTGACTTATTTGTGGATATGGGTAGTGAACAGGAGTGGTTGGGAATTGCTTCTCCTCTAGAAACCGCAGTAGTCACGCCACCAGAAATAGATGTTGTTGACGAGTCGGAAGTAGTCGTCAACAATGAAGAGCAAGAGCAGTTATTAGACAATTACATTGCTGCTTCTCCCCAAGAAAATTTGCTTTTACCAGAAGATAGTCATGCGTCCACCGTATCTGATATTTTTCTGGATGAAGGGCAATGGCAGCAATTGCATCAAGATTTAGCCAATTTTGACGAGCTACTAGATTCTAATTTTAACTTAGATGTATTTGCAGAGAGCATAGACCAGCATAAACTGGCTGACCCCAGCACACCAGATATTACTGTCTCTAGCGCGGATGTGTCGCAGATTACCCCGATATCTTGGCCGCAAACAGAAGCTGACTTAGACTTTAGCCCCACAGAGGCCACAGAACAGGCAGTGAATTTGGCACAAGAAAGCTCGTCTATTTCCATTTCTAGCTCTAAGAGTCATCCAGAAATTGCACCCGATATTCTCGACTCGGTTTGGTATTTAGGAATTGATGTAGGTACAACTGGCATTTCTGCGGCATTATTAAATCATCACAATTCTGTGGTGTATCCTATTTACTGGTCAGCGGACAACCAACAGGAAGTTACTTCGTTTCAACAATCATTCCGGTTACCCGCAGAGGTTTATTTGCCGTCTAATTCCAGACCTCAAGAGGAAACCGCAAGCCAGACAGATGCAGATCATTTACATAAATCGGCCAAAAATCCCCAGAATAATTTTTACTCGGCCCAGTTGAAGCCATACTTACAGGTGGCTGTTCCCTACAAAAGTGAACAACAAAAATGGGAACCTGTGCTGCAATTTAATGAATTTTCTGCGGGGCCTTTGATTTGGGTTGTGCGATCGCTCTCGAAATTACTGCTAACCTTAAAAGCAGATCGCCACAGCACCACTCAGGGTTTAATTGCCACTGCGGTGGGTTTAAATGAAAAAACTTTCCATCACATTATTAATCAGATTGCTGGTGTAATTTGCACTTGTCCAGCTAACTGGTCAGAACAATATCGCTTTAATGTGCGAGAAGCTTTACTCACTAGCAAATTAGTCCAACATCCCCAACAAGTCTTTTTTGTCGAGGAAGCCATCGCTAGTCTGCTCAGTACCCTCGATGGTGCCAATGGTGAAATAGTACAATTAAGCGATCGCCAGGGTTTACGTTCTGTGAAACCTAGCGATCATCCTGTGGTTGGTCAAACTTTGGTAATTAATATTGGCGCCACAGCTACAGAAATGGCCCTGGTGGATTTGCCAGAAAATCTCCAGCAATTAAAACACAATGATTTTCTCCTCCATAGTTTTGCCTATGCCAGTAAGGGAATTGAGCAGGACATTATTTGTCAGTTACTATTGCCAACCAAATATCGCCAAACCCGCTTTGACAACCAGGGAGAGAGCAAAACAATTACTAGCAATCCTTGGCAATGGCAACCCGCCTTTCCTGGTTTAGATCAAATGCGTTGGCAGAGTTTGGGATTAGAAAAATTAGAATTACCCAGAGTAGGTGAACCAGATATTCCCACTCGTATCCGTCTTCAGCAGCATTTAGAAAGTTCCTTGTTAGGACAGGCGGTGTTAGATGCTGCATTGGCATTGAAGCTGATTTTGCAACATCAAGATACTTTTACTTTAGATTTAGCTGATCAGCGATGGACATTACAGCGCAGAGATTTAGAAACTCAAGTGTTTATCCCCTTCGTGCGCCGCTTGAACCGGGAACTAAATAAATTGTTAGTGGCTAAAGGCATCCCCACAGAAGCAATTAATCAGGCGCTTTTAACTGGTGGTGTGGCTTCCTTAGGAGTTGTCAACAATTGGCTGAAGCAAAAACTCCCCAACGCGAAGATAATTCAAGATTTGTATCTCGGTGAAAACGGCGCGCCTAATTGTAGTCGAGTGGCCTACGGTCTAGCAATGTTGCCCTTACATCCTCAGGTTTTAGAAGAACCCAGGCAACAATATACTGACTATTTCTTGTTTAGGGAATTACTAGGAATATTACCAGATAGAACCTTATCATTTGGCGAGGTTTTGCAGTTATTTGAGGGACGTGGTATCAATACTAGTATTTGTCAGCAACGTTTGATGGCATTCTTAGAAGGTGAGTTACCACCGGGTTTAATCCCCGCCAACCCAGATGCTATTTGGTTGACCCCCAGTTCTCAGAATAATTCTCACTACCAGGCGATCGCTGCTACTCCTCTGTTTGAAAAACAAGGCAATCTCACTTATCAAACTAATTCTCAACAACTGCTAGTTTTACGGCGTTATTTAGATGCTATTAAAGCCAGTACACAGCAACCTATGGAGGAACCTTATACTGTTAATTTCGCCTTGGCAGCTATACGTAGCAATTCTCAAGAGACATAAAAATAATTCGCAATTCGCAATAAAGTAAACGTCAATGAACACTTTGTTAGACATAGTTCAAACTATCATCTGGCGAAGTTTATGGTATACACAAAAGGCAAGACACCAGAAGAAACTTGCAGTGAAATTCTGAACTTGATCAAGGTAACTGAATAGTGATGAATATAGATATACTATTTAGGAGAATATGACAACTAACAAATTCAAAATTCTTGACCCATTGGCTACATATACCTTTAGTCAATATTTTCAATTAAAGAATCCCACAAAAGAAATATTAGCTGAATTTGACTATGCTTATGCAAGAAAAATACTAGAATTACCTTCTTATGACTAAGATATTTCTTATCTAGAATTTCTGAATAATTATATCCGAAGAAACATTAGACTAATCAACCCTTCAGTAGAGATATCTATTCGAGAATTTCTCATCGCACCAATTATCGTTGAGGTGTGCGACCAGACTAATGCTGAATTGTATAGTGAGTATGCACTTGATGTTGACAATAGACTCAAAGGAAGTCTTGATTATCTACTAAAAGGAAAAAACACAATCTTAGTGCTTGAGGCAAAGCAATCAGATATCCGTCGAGGATTTACCCAACTCGCTGTAGAATTAATCGCATTAGACAAGTCGTTAGGTAATGACTCAAAAATATTGTATGGTGCTGTTACTAATGGGGATGACTGGAAATTTGGCACATTAGATAGAGAGAAGAAATTGATTACTGAAGACGTTAAATTGTATCGTGTTCCCGAAGAATTGGAGCAATTAATCAAGGTATTAGTTGGGATACTTCAGTGAAATCAGGACTTACGTAACTAGCATATTATTTTAAGTTTGTAGTGAGGACTTTAGTCCTCTCTGCGAGATGCTCCGCGGTAAGCGCAGCTATGCCCGCAGGGCTTGACAAGATAAGGGCTGTTCGCGCAGTGTTCCCGTAGGGTAGCCCTGACTACAAGCAAAAAAAATTTTTTATTTTTTGTGACACTTGCATAAGTCCTGAAAATAAATGATTGACGCACATTACGTATAGACATAAAGACTTAATGCGGATATCAAAACTCCCCTATCTTCCCTATTCTGCGGGGGCCGGTTCTTCTACAGGACGAATAATTGCTGGGGCGGGTGTGACTTCTGGTTGGAAAATTCCCTCTAAAGCTTGTTCTAAAGTAGGGGCCATGACAATTCTATTTTCAAAAGCGACAATTACCCGGACTAAAGTTGGTAATCTATTTTGGGTAGCTTCTAAATAAATTGGCTCGACATACAGTAGGGATTGCTCAATGGGAATAATCAATAAATTACCTTGAACTGCTCTTGAACCTTGGCGATTCCATAGGGAAATTTGCTGCGAAATCACTGGGTCTTGGTTAATGCGGGCCTCAATTTGTTCTGGCCCGAAAACCAAGCGTTCTTTAGGAAATACATACAACAATAACCTACCGTAATTTTCTCCATCCGATCGCGCGGCTAACCAAGCAATTAAATTAGACCGTTGTCTGGGTGTATAAGGTAACAGCAGAATAAATTCTTCTTGGCGAGAGGCTTCGCCAACAAAGGGAACTGTGGGGAGGCTGGTAATTAAATAATATGGTTCTACTAGACGCGCTTCATCACCATAGATTTCGTTGGGTATCTGCCATTGGTCTTCCCGGTTATAAAAAACTTGGGGGTCTGTCATGTGGTAAGTCATCAACCGCTCAGATTGGATTTTGAAGAAGTCCACGGGGTAGCGGATGTGAGTGCGGAGGGTGGGGGGCAAATCACTGAGGGGTTTGAAGGCGTTGGGAAATAACTTTGACCAGGTGGCAATAATGGGATCTCTGGGGTCAGCAACGTAAAAGTTAACAGTGCCGTGGTAGGCATCAATTACTACTTTGACTGAGTTACGGATGTAGTTGATGTTTTCGCTGGTGGTATCTGAATAGGGATAGCGATCGCTTGTGGTGTATGCATCTACAATCCAATAAAGATAATTGCCATTAGTAGGGAAATCGCCATTAACATTATCTGGGTTGGCATCGGCGGCCACTAAATAAGGGTCTTTATCATACTGTAAGAAGGGTGCGATCGCGCGAATGCGTTGGTTGATATTCCGCCGGAACAAGACCTTGGTATCTGGCAAAAAGTCCCGTGTAAATAACATTTGCCAATCTTTCAAATACATGGCAAATAATAATCTTCTCCAGGTTGCACCAATACCAATGCCACCCTGTCCATCGTAAATATTGTAAACATTATCACTGCCACTGGGATAGTCTAACTCTCTAACTCTTGTCCCAGTCATTACATAAGTATCAGTAATTTCTCCAAAATAAATCCGTGGTTGTCCAATGGGAACGCTGTCACGAATGGCTTCACTGGATGTTGTGAGGGCGTTTTCGTCATTGCCTGCGATATCTTGAACAAAGTATTCTGGTAGCCCACCCGGCCCGACTGTGTTCACGGGACTCATGGTAAACCCGTAACCATGTGTATAAATTAAATGCCTATTGACCCATCTTTGCGCTTGTTGAGGCACAGCAGTATAATCTAGTTCCCTGGCAGCAATTAATACCTGCCGCCTTTCTGTGGTTTCTGTGGGTGGATTTGGTTCTGGATTAGGGTCTGGAGTCTCTTCTGTTGTGGTAGGTGCTTCTGCGGCTACTTCTGTTAATAAAGTGTAGCGGTCAATATCGGCATCAGGAAACCGATAGTAAAGACGAATTTGTTGTAACTGGCGATTAGTTTCTAAAAGTGGTTGCTGATCCCAAAGGCGAATATTCCGAATCGTCAAATCATTTCTTTGCAGATCGGCTTCCGTCAAGCCGCCAGTAGGGCTAAAGGTTTGGGCATCGATGGCTTCCAAATCAAATGCCTGCCGAGTCAAAGCAATAGTACGCTGAATGTATGGTTGCTCTCGTTGTAATTCGTTGGGCTGAACAATTAAATACTGCACCACAGTAGGGAGGAGAAAATCAGCGGCGACAACTGCAATTAAATATAGTCCCAACCCATAAAATACAAATTGGCGATACCGAGACTGGGGTTTCCAAGAAAACGTGCGCCATAGCAGGTAGAAAGCCACCGTTAACGCCAAGATGCTCAAGATTGTGTCAGCTGGCAAAACTGCTATGACATCGGTATAACTAGCACCGTAAGTTACTCCACGGCGAGAATAAACTAACTCATAACGACTCAGCCAATAACTTAGGGCAACAACCAGCATAAACAAGCCACCCAAGCCATATAAATGACGCTGTTGTCCAGAAGAAAATCCGGGAAAAATTCCTTGACTGAAACTATCTGCTGAGAGGAGATATGTTAAGCCAACAGAGATGAAAGCATATAAAAACAATCCCATCAGCCATAGTTCTAGCAGTTCCCAAAAAGGTAGGGAAAATATATAAAAACTGATATCTTGACCAAATAAAGGCTCAGAAACATTGAAGGGTGTGGGGCGAAAATATTGCAGGACTCTAGCCCAGTTATGAGACAGCACCCAAGCAAACAAAACACTAAATACAACTGCGATCGCCGTCAGGAAAAAACCAGGATAAATTACAATTGCGATCGCCACTCCTGCAACCAAGGCAATATACCAACTGTGGGAGATAATTTCCCCGCTCATCAATTGCCAAATTCTCTCTGGTCGAAATAGCACTGGAACTGGGGGAACAGACATCATCATGGGAGAATGCCAGTAAGAAAAAGCTATTTGACCATAGTGAAATAGCATCAATCCCACCAATAGACTTAACACCAACGCCACAGGTAGCAACCAACGTAATCTTAATGGCTTAGTCCGAGATTTAGGTGCTGTAATTTCATCGCGTTGGGAATAATGAGGACTGAGAAAGTTTTCTAATTCACGATTAAGTCCTGCTTCTTCACGCCGGACTTCTTTAATTTTTAAAGACTGGGAGTACCTTAATTTACGCGCCAAAGAAAGATTTCCCAGCAGATAGAATCCACTTGCAACAGCTATGACTACCCATACCCCACCCTTAGTTAGTATCCGCAGCAGAAATACTTGCAAGTAGCCGACATTCTCAAACCAGAAAATTTCTGCTCCCAGACGAGAAAGCAAATCCAGGAGTAGCCAAACTCCCAGGAATATTATTAATAATCTAAAGCACCATTTCCAGAGCATGACATGTAGGGAGTTGGGAGTTGGGAGTTGGGAGTTGGGAGTTGGGAGTTGGGAGTTGGGAGTTGGGAGT
>NZ_CAWUDM010000103.1:0-19139 GCF_963920855.1 Nostoc sp. CCY0012
GTGTTACTGTTTTTTCAACTTGAGACTCCAAAAAGTTTTCTGCACCACTAAGGTAAGAAACTCAGTTAAGAAAAATTTGATAATTTCGCTCAATACCTTTACCTATAAGGCTTGAAGCCGCCAGTGCATCGCAACTTCCTTGCTCGGTCGTACCAAGGGCGATCGCATAGAGAAAAATAAAAAGTAAACAAAGTAAATCGTTTCATTCTTTGCAAATAAAGCTCAGCGATAATCTATTCACTCAAACAGATCGAAACCGTTCAATATCTCGGATGGGAGGCGCACCAAACATGCGGGAATATTCTCGACTGAACTGCGAGGTACTTTCATAACCAACTCGATAAGCAGCCTGAGTGGCATCGATCGCCTCGGCAAGCATCATTTGACGAGCATTCATCAGTCTCAGATGTTTTTGATATTGCAACGGACTCATTGAGGTGACTGCCTTAAAGTGGCGATGAAATGATGCTGTAGACATATTCGCTTGTTCAGCTAGTTCCTCAACCCGCAACGGTTGGGCAAACTCTGCTTTGATGTGTTTGATCAATTCTGCAATGCGCTGCATGTTGCTGCCAGAGGTGGCAACCTGACGAACAGCTTCCTCTTGTTCATCGGTGAGTAGACGGTAATAGATTTCGCGGATAATCATAGGAGCGAGAAACGGAATATCCTGCGGTGTATCTAAAAGTTTTGTCAGTCGAATAGCGCAATCAATCAAGGATGGACTGGCCTCACTAACGCACAAGCCTCTTACAGAGTTTTCTTTCCTATCGATATCTGGATTTGTTTGAACAATAATTTCACAGAGTTGGGCTGGATCTAGGTTCAGCTTTAAGCCGAGATAGGGGTGATCGGGTGTTACCTCGATCATGCAAACGCTCATTGGCAAATCCACCGACGTTACCAAATATTGAGCGACACCATATTGAAAGATTTCCTGAGCGAGCGATAATTTCTTTTGCCCCTGTGCCACGATACCGAGCAGTGGTTCGCTGACATCCTCTATGGTTCTGGAAGTATTGCATCGCACGAAGACGAGAGAATCGATCGCGGTTGGATAATATCCATTTCTCGCACTGTTCGTATGCTGCTCGATGAGTGCCGCCAATTCTGCACATTTTGCGATCGCCAATTGCCTTTGCATTGGCAAAATCTCTCCATTAGTAGAAGCGGCGATCGCAACTTTATGGGTCAGTGTCTTGCTCGTCATGTTGGTTCCCTGACTGATAGAACACCTTTCATGCTCGCATTATAGGAGACATTTTCCCTAAACCAAGCCTTGCTTGAGAGAATCAGGCAATCATCTGCAAGGTTTGTGTATTTGGGCAAAGGCGGATTCAGCCTACGATGACCTCATGAGGATGTTTTTGTTCCCCAGTACAAAAGAGTTATCAATTCGCTAGCGATTCTTCAAACATGAGGTTTTTATGAAAGTTGCGATCGCACCATCTCGACAGACTGTGTATTGGAGAAAAGTCATCAACAAAATAATTCCTGCCTTGGGATGCATTTTTATTACGCTACTCGTTGTGTTTCTACCTGCTCTCACTACTGCACAAACTCAACCAGAACAGAGCCGTCGTGAGCAAGGCAGCCGAGTCATCAATAAGCTAACTGGCAGGGCAGGGCAACCCGTGCTCAACGCCCTACGTCAGAATTTCCCATTTCTTGCAGATGCGATTGTAGACTATTCGCTCGGTGAAGTTTGGTCACGTCAAGGGTTAGATGATCGCACCCGTCAGCTTGCTACTGTTGCCGCCTTTGCCGCCGCTGGAAATCTACCACAATTGAAGATCCATGCAGGCTATGCACTCCGACTTGGCGTAACGCAAGACGAACTTAAAGAAATCATTTATCTAACCACAGTAACGGCTGGTTTTCCGCGCTCGATTGATGCAGCACAAGCAATGGAGGAAGTCTTCACCGTGCAATAAAAACGTCTCAGCACTACAAAACAAGTTCGCTCCATAACCGCAAAATAACCAGAAGATAAGACTCATGACGACAAATAAAAACACCCAAAAAGTGGTAATGATTACAGGTGCAAGTAGCGGCATTGGTGAAGCAACTGCCAGATTACTTGCTCACAAAGGTCTACGAGTTGTGTTGGGCGCACGGCGTACCGATCGCCTCGAAGCGATCGCCTCCGAAATCCGTGAGAAAGGGGGCGTAGCAGAATATCGCGCCCTGGATGTAACTAACCTCGAAGACATGCAAGCCATTGTTGAGTTTGCAAAAAATAAGTTTGGTCATCTGGATGTCGTGGTCAACAATGCAGGTATCATGCCACTCGCTAAATTAGAGGCATTAAAGATCGACGAATGGAACCGCATGATTGATGTCAATATTCGCGGTGTCCTCCACGGTATCGCTGCTGCCCTCCCTGTCTTCAAGCAGCAACAGTCTGGACAGTTTGTAAATATCTCCTCCATTGGTGGGCATATCGTCTATCCGACAGCCGCCGTGTACTGTGCAACCAAGTTTGCCGTCTGGGCAATCTCTGAGGGACTGCGGCAGGAATCGACGGATATCCGGGTTACGATCATCTCGCCCGGAGTCACCCAATCTGAACTCCCCAGCACAACCACCGACGCTGAAGCAGTGCAGTGGTTAGAGGAATTTCGTGGAGCCGTGATTCCACCCGATGCGATCGCTCGTGCCATTGCCTTCGCGATCGAGCAGCCCCCAGATGTAGATGTTAATGAAATCATTGTTCGACCGCTTGGGCAGCCCAGTTAAATATTATGCCCAGTTAGTTGCCCAAAGAGTAGAGGAGGGAGTAGGCATGGTGTAGAGCGACAAATTATTTGACCGCAGGGACAAATTAGAAGTCAAATTTTTCATATCTGCAAGCTTTACTAAAAAGGTACTTGTTTTTTAGGGTTTGTGATATAAGTTTGTAGAAATCTCTACAACAGCCAATTTAGAAGGATTTAGATTGATGACAAATAATATGTCGCTCTAGTCAAATAATTTGTCGTTCCACAATTTAATTACCTAATCCTTGTCATATTATCACAATCTTGCACAGAAGCATCAGTCCTAAGTTCAATAACACTGTCGACAAAGCTACCTCTTACGACTGATGTCATTAAATGTCAATTTGACATTTAATGACAAATATTGAAAGAAAAGACGGCTATGAAAAGTGATGGTGATAGCGACACGACCAACGCTCGCAGACCAAGGGGGATGAGTGAGCAGCGGCATCAGCGAATACGTCTGGAGATTTCGCGGGAGGCGGCGCGTTTGTTCTGGGAACAGGGTGTCGCTGCCACGAGTGGTGAGCAAATCGCAAACGCGGTAGGAATCTCGGTGCGTACCCTCTGGCGGTACTTCCGTAACAAGGAGAGCTGTGCTGAACCTGTCTTGGCGCAGGATGTCGAGGAGTGTGTGGCGGTGCTGCGCCGCTGGCCTCGGGAAGTCTCTCTTGAAGATCACCTCCTTGAATGGGCAACGAACCGAACCAAAGATGTCGAGCAGCAAGCCTACGACGAGGCTGTCATCAAGATGACCGTGCTGGCTGAAAAAGAGCCGGATCTTCGCGCCGCCTGGCTAATGACCCACGATCGAATTGAGCGAGAACTGGTCGAGATCATCGCGGATCGCCTGCGCCGCCCATCTGATGATATTGAGGTGCGGTTGCACGCGGCTGTCACCACCGCAGTTTTGCGCGTCATTAGCGAAGATGTCAGCACCGCCCTCATGTCGGGAGCCGATCGTGCCTCCATCGGCAACCCCATCAGGCATATAGCCCAAGCTGTGCGCGTAGCCACTGGCGGAGCCGTCGGTGATCCCGTTGATCCCTAAAAACAATCGCAACGGCAACTACAGCCCAATTCGAGCAGCCCGATTCGAGCAATACATACACGCACGAGCAAAGGAGACGAAGATGAGGATCAAAGCAATCACAGGACATCAGGGAATCGGAACGGAAGTGAAAGACACGATTTACGTGGAGGCTGCCGGGTGGGGGAAGTATCGGTGGTGGCGGTATGTTCTGGGGTTGATGATCATCCTCTTTGCATGGATGGTCGCCGCCAACGTCGCCAGCGCACTCGTTGCGCTCGCGCTCGGCGGTCAGGAGGGTGTCGCAGCCTTTAGTCAGTTGGATTACGCGGCGTTTGGTCCCGTATGGAGCTTCGTCATAGTCATGGCGGGTTTTCCGGTGTTCCTCGCGGGAATTCTGATCGCCGTCACCCTCATCCACCAGCGTCATCCTAGGACGCTCATCACGGCAAGGGAGAAGATCAGTTGGCGGCGCGTCGGTCATGGCTTCGTAGCTGGGTTCGTACCCTGGGTACTGCTAGGCGGGCTGGGGCAGTACCTCCTCTACCCCGATAGCTTCTCCTTCAACTCCGACCTCAAAACGTTCGCGCTCTTTGTGCCGATCGCACTGGTTCTCACCGCGATCCAGACCACCACCGAGGAGCTTTTCTTTCGCGGATACATTGTGCAGGGTGCAAGCCTGATTTGGAGTAACCGTGTCTTTCTGGCGATCGTGTCGGCTGTGATCTTTACCCTGCCGCACGCCACCAATCCAGAGTCACAGGAGGGTGGCTTGATTGGGATGTTCCTCGGACTCTTCGTCGGCACGGGTCTGCTGTTTGCGATCGTTTCATTGATTGACGGCACCACCGAGCTTGCCATCGGCGCACACTTCGCCAACAACATCGCGTACTTTCTCTTGTTTAACTGGTCTGGAAGCTTCTTCGCCACGCCAGCCCTGTTCAGTATTAGCGAGTACCATGCGAGATTTTACGACATCACATCTCTCGTGCTGATTCCCGTTTTCCTGGTGATCGTTTTCCGCGTGTTCAAACGCGACGAGGCATCCGAACCCATTTCCCAGAGCGATCGCAAGAGTCGGGCGAAATAGTGGGCAATGCTCACCCTACTACTTAAATTTTAGGAGAAATAGGAATGATACTTCAGAATTAGGTGGCGTTAGTCACCAGTTGTCATTATATATCTTGGCATTGTATCTACCCAGTATTCTGATGTCTCTAGAAATTAAATCAATGGCAGTTTTGAAACAATTTGGCATTCTATTTGTGTTGGGCATTGCGGGAATTGCGATGTTTACGATTACGTCGGTTCCATTAGTTGAGCAACAGTTGGCGAAACTGTCTCCAGAAAGACTGGCAAAAGTGCCGCCATTGGGAATTCTAATGCTTCTGCAAGGACTACAGTATGCAATTCTACTGGCAATCAGCATTCTGATCGGAATTGGCTGTGCCTATCGCGTTGGATTACGCTCACATTTGATTGACTACTGGGTACTTCATACCCCTAAGATTCCATATTCTGTCATTGAGATGAAATGGAGCTTGGGTGTGGGTGCAGCGACGACAATCATTGTCCTATTGCTCGATTGGTTGATGCAACCTGCCCTACCTGAAGCACTACGGGCAGCCAATACAGAACCAAATTGGGTGAGTTCACTTACAGCAATGCTTTATGGCGGCATCACTGAGGAAATTCTGATGCGTTGGGGCTTAATGTCGCTGCTTGTTTGGATAGCGTGGAAAGGACTAAAACAAGGCGTTACGTTGCCGAGTCAAGGAATTTATCAAGGTGCAATTGTTCTAGCTGCTTTGGTATTTGGACTACTACACCTGCCAGCGACTGCCGCGATCGTTCCCCTCACTCCAGTTGTGATTATTCGGGCGTTGTTACTCAATGGGATTGCGGGAATCACGTTTGGCTGGCTGTTTTGGCAATATTCGCTAGAAGCTGCAATGTTAGCCCATATCAGCTTTCATGCTTTTGTCTTTGTTCTTAGCGGTTTACTGGCAAGGTTGGCTTAAGTTTTGGAATAGATATCGTAGGGCTAGCACTGCCCACAAAGCTTTACCGTGAAAGGTTTTAAAAAGAAAGGTTTTGAAAATGGTGGGCGATGCCCACTACTTGAATTGATGCTCAACTCTACAGTTTTAAGGTGGTAAATCAAATGATTCAGTGCAAAGATTTTGCGCCTCGGATTACTGAGCGGGGGCCCTTCGGCGGAGCTTCCGATTACGAATCCTTCTCTGATGTTGTTAGTACTGTAAATCAGTGGATCGAAAGTACAACGATACAGGTGATCAATGTTGAAACTGTTGTTCTACCCGATCGGATTGAAGGCACAAGTGATGATGTCTACGGAGTGACGACCAGTAATGCTTTCCACCCAGTGATGATCAGTCAGGGTCTTGCAATCAATTGCTTTCAATGTGTGCGTGTGTGGTACAGAGAATAAGCTTTATTGGAAAGAGAAAAAATGAAACGATTTACTTTGTTTACTTTCCTGTATCTTGCGCTCGGAGTTTGTTTGACGGCGATCGCACTTGGATACCCAAACCTGCCTTCGGGTCTTCAAAGAAGCTTGTTCATCAGTGCAGGAACCTCCTACATTTTTTGTCTTCTCAGCACCTTCCCATTTTGGCGGGAGGAGACGATCCGCTTCTATCGCAGACGGAATTCAGCGGTAATTCTACCCTGGTTGGTGATGGGATTCTATATTGTTGGGATGATCTGGGAGGTTCAGAGTCAGAACTGGACGATGGAAGCCATTTTAGGAGAGTTTTGGCGGCTAATAGCTGTCTTACCGCTTGTAGAACTCATTGTGATTACATGGCGAGTGAATTCTGAACATTAGGGTCTAAATCGGATGGCACGCTCATTAAGACACAGCCCTTGCCCAGGCTGGGAACCCATTCTGGGAGGCTCTGCCTCTTCCCTCATGGTGGCAGAACCAACGATCGCCCTGGATTTACCCCTGAAAGTACTGGCTCATGAAGCGACTTACAGCAAGGTGTGGGTGAGTTACAACGATCCTAATTACTTAAAACAGCGATTTTCTCTCTCGGATGAGTTGGTGAAAAATATCGCTATCATTGCACCTTTAATCAATGAAGCACTTAGTTACGTCGATCATAAATAAGTTGCAGAATTAGCACGCGATGGCGCAAAGCGATCGCACCTTGGCGTTTTTGAAACAGCATTGTAGTAGCAATCAAGTAAGCTAATCAGCATTTAAGTTGCATAAACACAGGGCTGAAGCCCTTACTACAAGCTAACCAGTCTAAAAAAATGAAGGACGATTAGCTTAATGTCAAACTCATCAATTTTACAACACTCATGAAAACATTTGCTTTCCTCCTGGCTCTGCCAATCAGTATCTTAGCTAATTTTTCCTTAAGAGCTTCTGCTGATTCTACTGCTGGCATCATCCTGAGTACACAATGCCAGGGTGGGTACAACATCAATATTTGGCAGAATTATACGAACGGTGAACTGCTTTATCGCGCAACCAGTGCCAACGGTAATTTAAGTTTGGGTAAAGGAACTAACCAAGCAACAGAAGGTGTTCGAGTGTATAAGTTTCGGAATGGAATTTATGAATATTGGGTATGGGATGGCACGTTGGATAACCCGCAGTCTGGAACTTTAGAGGTGTATAAAAACAACCGTATCTTTATGAAACAAGCTTGTAGAAAAAGTTGAATCAATGTAACTAAATGCGACGAAGGTTGGCAGATCGAAGGGTTGCTCAATACCCGGAAGTTAACGCTAGATCGAAGTGATCGAAAGTGCTGAAAGAATTTGATCAAAACAATGTAATTAATTTTGTTTATCTACTTGTGATCGTTTAACCCAGGTAGTTATGGTCAACCATTTTGTTACGTAGGTCAATGACATGTTCAAAACTGCAAAATCACGACAAGAAGTACTGGAATTCAACCTCTTTGGATTTCGACTCTCATTTCAAAAGATAAAGATACCGATGCGCCGCGCCACCCTTTTCGCGATCGCGCTACTCTTTACTACCCATTTCGCCTCCGCTTGCACGGATTCTACAGTAATCATGCCTACAATCACCTATCCTGAAACTAAGCGGGTCGATGTTGTCGAGAAGCATTTCGGGCAGACGATCGCCGACCCCTATCGCTGGCTGGAAAACGATGTTCGCAACGACAAGGAAGTCGCTGCCTGGGTCGAAGACCAGAACAAGGTGACTAACGCTTATCTCAACACGCTACCAAGTCGAGATATCTTCAAGAACCGACTGAAGCAGTTGTACAACTATGAGCGGTTCACCATTCCAGTCAAAAAGGGGGGACAATATTTCTACCTCTATAATTCCGGACTTCAGAGCCAGCGGGTTCTCTATGTCCGGGACAGCGTGGATGGCGTAGGGCGCGTGCTAATCGATCCCAACCGTTGGGCAAAGGACGGGGCAACTGCGCTAGCTGAATGGTCAGCATCCGACGACGGTAAGCGCGTGGTTTATGCGGTGCAGGATGGCGGCAGCGACTGGCGCACGCTCCGGGTGCTGGACGTAAACACGGGCAAGGTGCAGGGCGATGAAGTCAAATGGGTGAGGTTCAGCCCCACCATCGCATGGGCTAAGGACGGCTCCGGCTTTTTCTACGCCCGTTACCCTGAACCGAAGCAGGGCACCGAATCGCAAGCAAGCGTAGCCAACCAGACCGTCTATTTTCACGCGATCGGCACGCCCCAAGCACAGGATCGGCTGGTTTATGCAACTCCAGATCAGCCGACCCTGGGGCATTACTTGAGCATCACCGAAGACGGGCGTTACATTGCGATCGTTTCCACGCCCGCTTCGAGCGGCAACAAACTGACTGTGGTGGATCTCAAGAGCGCCGACTGGAAACCCCGCAAGCTGGTCGATAATCTCGACGATCAATGGCACGTCGTCGGCAATGTGGGGACGAAGTTCTTCCTCATGACCACCAAGGACGCACCGCGGTTCAAGGTGGTGACGATGGACATCGCTGCCGCTGATCCGGCGATCGCGGATGTGGTGCCGGAGCAGGATTCGGTTCTGAGCAATGCGTCCCTGGTCGGCGGACGGTTGTTCACCTCTTATCTGGTCGATGTGCAGACGGAAGTTCAACGCTACACACTTGATGGCAAAGCTGACGGCGTTGTGAAACTGCCCGGCATCGGCACTGCGATCGGCTTTGAGGGCGACCAGAACGACCAGGAAACCTTCTTCGGCTTCACCAGTTTCAACGCCCCAGGCGTGATCTATCGATACGATGTCGCCAGCAATACGGCGCAGGTGTGGGCAAAACCCAAGGTGGCGATCGATCTAAATCGGATCGCGGTCGAACAGCGTTTCTACAACTCGAAGGACGGTACCCGTGTCCCGATGTTTATTGTCCGGCGCAAAGATGTGACCAATGCAGCGCCGACCTTGCTCTATGCGTATGGCGGCTATGCCATAACCGAGCCTCCTGCCTTTTCAGCCGAGCGGCTAGCGTGGGTCGAACAGGGCGGGGTGTTCGCGCACGCCCATATTCGCGGCGGCTCCGAATATGGCAAGGCATGGCACGAAGCGGGTCGTCGTCAGAACAAGCAGAACGTCTTCGATGATTTCATCGCAGCGGGCGAGTATCTGAAAGCACAGAGTATCACGCCCCAAAATGGCTTGGCGATTCAGGGCGGATCGAATGGCGGACTTCTTATCGGTGCAGTGGTCAATCAACGACCGGATCTGTTCGCCGCTGCGTTACCCCAGGTTGGTGTGATGGATATGCTCCGCTTCGACCAGTTCACAGGCGGGAAATTATGGGTAGACGAGTTTGGGTCTCCGGCACAGGAAGCGGATTTCCGTAACCTCTTGAAATATTCGCCTTATCACAACATCCAGTCCGGCAAGGCTTATCCTGCGATCCTCGCCACCACTGCCGACACTGACGATCGCGTGGTGCCGGGACACACCTTCAAATATGTCGCCGCGCTCCAGGCAGCGGATATCGGTGACAAGCGCCACCTTGTCCGCATCGAGACACGCGCGGGACATGGAGCGGGCAAGCCCACGGACAAGATCATTGAGGAAACGGCGGATATGTGGGCTTTTGCCGCTCATTGGACGGGGCTGGATGTGAAGCCAGCGAAGTGATCGCATCAAACAAATCAACATACGTCGAACAGGTGTGTAAGTCCTAACAAACTAATTTACAGTCTGCGCTTTGGTGGGGTCATCAATGACCCCGTTTATACCTGAACCCATCAATAACTAGCTCGAAGGAGTTTATCCCTATGTCTCACATTTTCTCTAACCACAAGCAAGATCGTGACCTACCCACGCACGCCTTAGAGCCAACGGTTCCCGCTAAGAGGAGAACCATGCTTGCTCACAAGCCCCACGTCCGAAGCTCTCTAATGATTGGGGCGGTGATACTGCTTCTTAGTGCCTGCGGCCAGCCCACATTCGGGTACCCCTCAGAGCCAGGAGGAAAGATCCCTGCAAATCTGAAACGCTTCTACGACCAGAAGCTGACCTTCGGCTCGTGCGAGGGCTACGCCACCACGGATGCCGACGCTAAGAACTTCGCCAACGACACTTTCGAATGCGCCCGGCTTGAGGTGCCGCTCGACTACCAGAACCCCCGCGGGCGAACCGCGCAGATTGCACTGCTGCGGGTACCGGCAAAGGGCAAGCCGAGCAAACGAATCGGCTCCCTGCTGCTCAACCCAGGCGGCCCCGGCATGTCCGGGATGAGCTACGCGGCCACGGTGGCAGATGAGTCGGCCGACAGTCCGATCACCAAGCAGTTTGACCTGATCGGGTTCGACCCACGCGGGGTTGCGGCCTCGACACCAGCCCTAGACTGCTTCACCGATGCCGAACGAGAGGCCAACTTGTTGGTCAACCCGATCAACTCCGGGGGCAAGGACTACACCGACCACCAGACCCGTCAGTTGTACCAAAAATGCGCCGAGCGTTCCGGCGGTGAAGACGTGCTGGCTCACGTCGGCACGCGCGATGTCGCCCGCGACATGGACGTACTCCGCGCGGTGCTCGGCGATGACAAGCTCTCCTTTTTTGGCGCCAGCTACGGTACCCGGCTCGGCGCGATCTACGCCGAAACCTTCCCGCAGAACGTGCGGGCCATGGTGCTCGACGGCGCGGTCGACCCCACCACCGGCACCACCGAGCGTAGCCTCGTCCTGTTCGCGGGTTTCCAGCGTGCCTTCGACAACATGGCGGCCTTATGCGCTAAAACCCCGACTTGTCCGCTCGGCACCGATCCCAAGCAAGCTACCGCCGCCTTCCAGCAGCTCGTGCGGCCACTGATTGATAAACCGATCATCACCGCAGACGGACGCAAGGTCACTTACACCGCCGCAATTGGGGGCGTGATCACTGGGCTTTATAACGATGTGAGCTGGCCTGCGGTGATTCTAGGCATCACCGAACTCAAGGCCGGAAGCGGTAAAACCCTGCTGTTCTTGAGCGACATCCGCACCCAGCGCAATGCCGACGGTAGCTATGGCAATGGCAACGAGTCCCTGGTGGCCATTAACTGCCTCGACGAGGAACGCCACACGCCCGAGCAGGAGAGCGCAATGACGCGCGACATTTTCAAGGTTGCGCCCTTCCTAGACACCGGTCGACCCGTCAACGCCCGCGACCTCTGTGAGCATTGGCGCGTGAAACCCACCCTCGGCTACCCCTATGCCCAGAACATAAAAGGACTCCCTAAAACCTTGGTCGTGTCGGCCACCCGCGATCCGGCTACCCCGCACGAGGGCGGCATCAGCCTTGCCAAGACGCTCGGCGCGAGCCTGCTGACCGTCGAGGGCGAACGGCACGGTGTAGCCCTCATCGGCGGCAATGCGTGTATCAACGACATCGTCGCCGACTACCTCATCGGTCTCAAAATCCCCGCAGACGGCGCTCGCTGCGTCCTTTAGGCGCGTTAAGACACTAAAGCAATCGCTTTTCAATGCCTGATGAACTTCTCTGGCTACCGAGTGGTTTACATCGGGGATGTTGACGGAGCCACGGCTTGTGGACGGTTCAGGAAAGTTCTTGAACGGGATTGGGTGAAGGAGTTAAGCATCGACATCCCGCGCTTTCCCGGTATGTACGATTTCCTTATTTTCATATCGCCGGAAGTAACAAGTTTAACCACTCTATCAAGAGTGGTTGATTTTTTAACTTTGTAATTCCATCCCCTGCTCTTTCTTTTGAGCTAACACTTTATCTATAGGATTAGTATTTGATTTTTGAAAATGCTCCGTACATCTGGAGAGACAGAAAATCAAAGGTAGTGTTTTTAATGAACCACTCAAACATCCACTTAAGATGAGAGAATGTTGGGATTAAAGCACAAAAACGTCGCACCCAAGTTTTCGCCTGCAACCAAATATCTTCTATGGGGTTTTGGGAGGGGCAGTTAGGCGCAAAACGAATACAATGAATTTTCCATTGCTCTGGTGTTAAACCTTGATTAATAGATGCTAAAAAATTTTGGATTTCTTTTGAACGATGGTAACTAGCACCATCCCAAAGGATTAGTAATTTTTGGTTAGGAGACTCATTTAATAAAAAACTAAGGTAATCAATACCTTAGCCAAATTACGAGGGTTCAACGCCTGTAGAAACGGTATGAATACGTCCCAGGGAAGTAAGCTTGGCAAAAATTTGCGCTAATAAAATAGGCTCAGGCTTTTGAGGAAGTATTTTTAGCATTTCACGGACATATCGAAAACCACGGTAATAAGCTTTCAGGTCAATAATGCCAGAGCCAGGATTATATTTACGGAAATCAGCGAGAAGATGATGGGATAAATTAACCATGAAGAAGGCAAGATTAGCCGCATTAGTCACAGCAGTTTGGCTCAAATTCATAAAAATCCTCTAAACCCCAAAACTGCTTGGCATCACGAAAATTAAACTCGATTTGGAAACGAAGCTTGTAATAGTCAATAATTTTGTCAGCCGTCAAATCTAAGTCGCTGGAAAATAAAATTACATGGCTACGTGTATTGGCTTTAAGATTAGTTCTGACTAAAATAACTACATTGAGAGACTGGGAAAATTCTTTGTGAAGAAGAGTAGCTTGATAAATATCAGTTTGAATTCCATCTTCAATATCACTTTTACACAAATATTTGTCAGGTAGATTACGGTAGTCTAGTTTTTCCCCGTATTTACGACGAGAACGTTTATTCGAGTCAGGATTTTCATAAGGGTAGGACTTACGCATTGACAGGAAATACCAAATATGTGGTGTAGATTTCAGGTATTAAACCTTGATTTATCGACACTTTTTAGGCGATCGCTATTTATCAAAGGATGATTAATAAAAGCCTGAAACGACGCATTTACGTTAATGCACAAGATAATAAATTTGTACAGTGCGTAAGTCCTAAAGGGATGTATAATGCCGAATCGTAGCGCAGCTTGGAAATTATCTGCAAGTTAACTTGTCGTGCCATCTGCAAAGCATTGTTGTTACCAAAATGTCCATCTACTACCAAGTACGTCAAGGGGATAAAGTTAGCTACTAGCTCGAATAGTGAGTTAATCATCTTTTTAATTAACAATAGTTCAGAAGTTAATATCACTTCAGTTTTGTTTTTCTTTTTCCTGCCTTTTGGTCGTCCCCTTCCACGTTTCTCTTTGGGTTTTACTTTTTTGATTGCTAAGGTGCTATTTATTTGAGTATCACTTTTAATTACCTGTTCTATCGCAATAGGAAATGACTCTTTTCCTGACACACTTACTAATGACAACACGAAGAAATGATAAACCATTAATTGGTTTACTGGCAAGGCTAGAAAAAAATCTATCTACCCCGTAAGTTTGCTGATACAATTTACTGACTACAACTTCATCTCCTGCCAGCAAGTACACATCCTGATCTCGCCACAAATGTTTACGAAAAAACAGGGCGTTGTTGCGTGAATAGACAAAATGGTAAATTTTACCTATCGCCTATGTTCGCTCGCAGCCTAGCTCAAAGATGAAGACGAAAGCCCAGTACAAAGTGAAAAATTGGAACGCTTATGATGCAGCACTAAAGCAACGAGGCAGTATAACTTTCTGGGTGAATGAAGAGATCATAGAGCAGTGGCGTAACCAACAGAAGACAGGTAGAAAGGGTGCTTCCAATTATTACAGTGACGTGGCAATCGCTACAATGGGAACAATTCAATCGGTATTTCATTTACCTGGGCGGCAAGCAGAGGGGTTTTTGGAATCGCTATTCATGCTCATGGGGATTGAGCTACAAGTCCCAGACCACTCCACGTTGTCGCGTCGATTAAGTAAGTTGTCGGTGAAACTACCTGTGGTGCCAAAGGATGAGGCAGTCCATGTAGTGGTGGATTCAACGCTTCGTGAAAGTGTATGGTGAAGGTGAATGGAAGGTGCGTACACATGGGGTTGGCAAACGGCGTACATGGCGCAAGTTGCATCTAGGAGTTGATGAGAAAAGTGGTGAGATTCTAGGCGCGGTGGTAACTACTAATGATGTAGCTGATTGTGAAGTGCTTGCTGACATATTGGAGCAGATTGATCAGCAGGTAGAGCAAGTATCTGGGGATGGTGGCTATGACACATTTGGCTGTGATGACACGATTGCCGAACGAGGAGCAAAAGCGACAATTCCACCTCGTAGCAATGCCAAAATTCAACAATACCCTCACAATCAAGCACAACCGCATCCTAGAGATGAAAACCTGCGCTACTGTAACCAATTGGGACGTAAGCAATGGAAACAACAGAGCGGCTATCATCGGCGTTCTTTGTCCGAAACTGCCATGTTCCGGCTCAAGATCATTTTTGGCGGCAAGTTACGACGACGCTTTTTTGATAATCAAGCTGTCGAGTTATTCCTGCAATGTGCGGCACTTAATCGCATGATCCAGTTAGGCAAGCCGGACACTTATAAAGTGTCCGGCTAATTTCAATTCCCATCGCGGATTGGTTTGTCTTTTTTTCTTTCATGCAACAAAGCCAAAAAACAGCCAAAACAATTTTGCCCAAGGTATGACTGTTGAAAAAAATCTCCCCATTGTCCGATAGCTACTGTGTTCCCCTGTCCAACGGGCAATTCCCCTCATCGTGACTCGACCACTCCGAAGCTAACATTGCCAGGATGATTTGGTTTAATTGCCGCATCGTTGTCGCATTTATCTGCGGTAGCAAGCATTGTAACAATGATAAGATATCGGGCATGGGCGGTCAGTAGTTTTTGAGTTGTCGTTGTGAGAGACAATAACTCTACTACGAAACCCTCTATCTCTTCATGCTCTTATTTTGGCAACGGTATTGTCATATCCAAATATCATTAAGACAACATTGTAGGTAATTCGCTAAAAGAAATTACATATTTCTCTCCAATATTGCGTTTCAATATCTTAATCGCTGCTTCATGATATTCCTGCCCACCGCTAGAAGCACAGGCATCTGATACTACAAATGTTTCAAATCCAGCATCAAATAGTCCCAAAGCTGTAGCCATCACACAAGCATCTGTATCAACCCCACACACTGCAACTGTTGTAATAGCCTCTCTTTGCAGAGCTTGGAGTAGGGCAGGTGACATCATCACAGAAGTAGAAGCATGAGGAAAAAAGAACCGGGATCTAATATTTAGTTGAAGCGGGGCAGGTGACATCGGAGAATATGAAGGCTTATCAAACGTCTTGCTGACAACCCCAATTAAGGCAGAAGAAAGCTCCGTTTCCTGTCCGGATACCATCTCGTTCCAGTTTACTTGACGTGAGAAATTAGGATTCCGGTTAAAAAAGCGAGTTGCCCAAACCTGATGAAACTGACTGGCATGAGCAACCACCTTTGGCACAACCGCTTCACATTCAGGCGTAATCAAAAAGCCATTTTGTAAATCTACCGCTAACAAAATCCCTTTACGTTGGCTTAATGAAGTAGACTGCGCCTGTGCTTTTTTGGCACTGCCAAGCTGGACAGTGGCCAATGCTCCTGTCAAAGTAATAGCACCGTAAAGGACACTTCTTCTATTGATTCTATTTTCTAACATACGAAGCTTGCGAGATTGTCAAGTTGTGGAACTGTGACTGTTTTGAGAGAAGCCAAAGGCAGTGTAACTTATTTTGATACAACGTTTTCTTGGTAATGGTAAATATGTAGTGAGTGAAATGTTCATTTGTGACGCTTTAGCTTGATATGCACCCAAATTGAAGGTCTAATCCCACAAGTTACTGTATTCAGTATTTCCACTACCGTAGAGAAGTAGAGAACAGTAATTCTCTTGTGTATCGAGTTTTTGTGCTTTTTTCAAATAGCTCGTCAAGTTTCTGGGCAAAATCAGCCCGAATAGATTCTAATGATAATTCTGTCGGGTTTAACTTTGTCAAAGTTATAGTTTCTCCTAATAGCCAAGTTGCAAAATCAGGAGAATAAGGTATGGCAACAGAAGTAATTGTGCGAGTAACAGGGTTAACTCATTGGTCACAAGTTAAGGTTGTGATGCAGTTGTCAAGGGGATTTGAGAAGATGGCTGAAAGAAAAATTCTGGTGTGCCTCGTTGTTTATCAGGGAAGGGTGCAACGATGAGCTTCATGTTTGGTTTTCGTTGCCGTTTAACAATACTTAAATCTTGATTTTCTGGCGCAGCGAAATACTTGATAGGGTCAGTTGCCTTACCTTGTTGATGAGCGACATAAAAATGATAAAGACCGCGATAAATCATTTCCAAAGAAATGGAGTCGAAAGGTAGAGAAAGTTCGTCGGCGACAGCATCACCTAAATCAACCAGTACAGCATAAAACGGCGTTGCATAAATGCGGGATGAACTAGCTAAACACGGGTATTTGTCCATACTTTAAGTAATGAAGTAACAAACGAATTGAGTGTTTAAGCATCTCTACTGATTTGGAATAGCACAATGTTTTTCGATGTAAACGTGCCAGATAATAACGTAAGCGTGTGTTTTCTCCTTCAACCCTTGTCATGTAAGTTTTGCTGACGATGTGGTCTCCTGGTTCGATAAAACTCGCGTAAACCTTCCATCCGTCAGTTACATAAAAGTAGCATTGCCAAAGTCGAACAATGTCCCACAAAGGCTGAAATGTTTCTGCACTGTGGTCTCCCAATGCCCAAGCGAGAATGTCTTTACGAAAATGATTTACTGCTGTCCACAGCCAAATTTTGTTTTTTTTGAGCCGACAAAAGTTTCTAATTCATCCAACTCACCTACTGATGGGATTTCTTCGGTGGGTGGAGCATCTGGAAGTTTTGAGCCAACTTGTTTTACCCAGTTAATTACAGTTGTATGATGAACTCCTTTGTCGCGCTCGATGGCTCTAAATCCCATGCCATTTACGTAAGAACGCAAACAGCTTTGCTTGACCTCATCTGGGTAACCTTTTGGCGGGCTATAAACTTCTATAAATTGGCGTTAGCGAAGCGGGGCGGAACGCACGTCGCAATCAACACAAATGTGATTTTGTTTACCTCGACGCTTACCATTTTTTCTAATCCTAGTAGACTTGCAGTATGGACAATGCACAGTAGAACACCTCAATTCATCCCTCTATTATGCAACGCCCACTGTTTCACTCACTTAGTCAAATACAATATAGAGGTGCTTCAGTGTACGCATGAGTATGTTCGGTAAGTACTGGTATCCTTCTTGTGCCAAGCGGATGTTCTTCAACCGTAGCAGCAACCGTTGATAAGCGATGTGCATTTCCTTACGAGCAAGCATAGCACCCAAACAAAAATGAATACCATGACCGAAAGATAAGTGGCTGCTAGCATTATGGCGGCACACATCGAAACGCTCACCCTCTTGAAATTTTCTAGGGTCGTGATTAGCAGCATCAAAGCGAACCATCACTAAAGACCCAGCTTTAAGATCGATGTTTTGGAATTTTGTATCTTGCGTTACAACTCGCCACATTCCTGCTGTCGGACTTGCCATCCGTAAAACTTCTTCAACAAAATTCTCTAGCTGGGAAAAATCTGCTTGTAACAACCGAATCTGCTCTTGATTCTTTGTCAGCAACAACATCCCACTTGCAAGCGCACTGGTGATTGTCTCATTACCTGCCACTAGTATTTGCTGAATTATACTTAGCAGTTCAGCTGTGTCGAGCGATCGTTCTCCAGCCACCTTTGCCTGTACCAAGTCGGTAATCAAATCATCTTGAGGCTGTTTTCGCCGTGACTCTATGACATCACGAAAATAATGCTGGAAGGCAACAACATCTTTAGCACACTCAATCTCCTGCTCTTTAGAGAGTATGTGACCTAGACGTGCAATAAAAGCATCAGACCATTGCTTGAACTTCGGCAGGTCTGCTTGCGACACACCTAATTGTTGAGCAATAATTTTAACAGGTAAGGGTACGGCAAACTCACTTATAAATTCACACTTGCCCTGAGTGATGAAACTGTCAATGAGTTCATCAACAATCTGCTCAATCAAGTCATGCATTTTGTTGACTCGCGACGAGGTAAACGCCTTATTCACTAACGCTCGGTATCGCTCATGTTCTGGCGGGTCTGCTGTGAGCAATGTGTTCATCTCAGGCCAGCCTTGATCTGCGATTTTCTTCAATTCATCATCCTGTTCTTCTTTGCCAGCCAATAAACTAGAGAAATTACTAGAGAATACTTTTGTATCCTTAAGAATTTCCAGCACCAAGTCATAGCGGGTAACGAGAAAAAGCTTGGCATTAGTTCTAGGACTGGGTAGCTCCATAATTGGTGCTTGCTCTTGTGCCAGCTTGTAAAATTCATAAGGACACACAAGCAGTTCTGGGTCAAAGAAGTTGTAGTCCGACAGATGCTTCATGCTTCTAAGCGTGGTTAGTGATGATTTGCTTTATGTCACTGTCAAGTCAAGAACATCATAACAAGTTAAGGACGACTTCTAAACAAGAGTTTATTGAGAAGTGTGATAGTGGAGTATCAACGTCACACCTGCATCTGTGAGTGTTGTGGCAATTTACAAGCTTCCCAGTGGCCGCAGGATATGATTCCTGGACAAGATTTAGGAACGTCGTTACAAGCATTTTTAGGATAGGCAAATAATTATGCACATATGCCTTACGAAAAACAGCAAGAAATGTTGTGGGAACTAGGGCAAATTGATATTGGGTTGGGGACGTTAGTTGCAACCAATGAACGAATACAACAAGTAATAGAACCAAGCATTAGTGAATTAAGCGATTGGATAAAACAGACACAGCCGAACATTCATGTGGATGAAAAAAACGGAAATAGAGACTCAGAAAGCTTGATGTGCAGCGTTGCGTCTCGCATTGCCCTAAAAAGTGACCAACAATCGTTAGAGTCGATGGGCGGTATTATCCGCCGCACCTCTCTGTTCAATCTGGGC